>DOFS01000137.1:3367-12920 GCA_003523945.1 Nitrospiraceae bacterium
CAACATGTTGGAAGATAACACCTTTTCCTTGATAGTCAAGAGTAGGAAAGAGGTGACCTCCATCTGAAAACCCGCTATGATATCCCTCTTGAGGAACCGGTCATTTTTCATGGTGAGCTTTCCCGTAGATCATTATACACGATTGATTTTGGGATTTGCCGTGGTGATAGGCTATTGTAGTTTTCCCATAGGTCTCCATGCTCAAACCACAGAGCCTTTATCGTCCCCTGCGCAGGAACCTGTTGGGCAACAGGTAAGTATCAGTATGGAAAGTTATGCTTTTACGCCATCCGAAGTGATGGTGGAAGTGGGTAAGCCGGTGATCCTTACCTTAAGGAATGAGTCCTTTTTAGTCCCCCATAATTTCCTGCTGGATGACCCCAATGGGATCCGTCTGATTGACGCGGATATCCTCAGTGGCGACACCCAGGTCGTTACCCTGACGTTTACCGAACCTGGTATCTATCCTTTTTACTGCGATAAGCAACTTCTTTTTTTTCCCACCCATCGTGAGCAAGGAATGGAAGGCCGTCTTTTCGTTCGCTAGCCTATGCGTCTGTCTCCATCGGATCAACATCTCCTCGGCGACGTGCTCAAGCGGGTTTCCCGCTCATTTTATTTAACCCTCGCCATTCTCCCACGGGCGGTTCGATCGCAAATTGGTCTTGCCTATTTGCTGGCCAGGGCAGCAGATACAATCGCCGATACGGGAGATTTAGATGATGCAGTCCGCTTGGAATGTTTACGCTATTTAAAGGGACAACTGTGGGGAAGTACTCCTGATTTGGCGCAGATAAAAAAAATTCAGGGGCGAGTCCTCACCACACAATCCAATCCCGATGAGCGGCGGTTGTTGGAAGAATTGGAGGGTTGTTTCCATATTTACCAACAATTCAGTCCAACCGACCGGGCTCAGATTGCGCAGGTCCTGTCGGTGTTGATTGCCGGAATGGAATTTGACCTGCACCAATTTCCCAAGCAAAAGGATGCGCCAACGGTTCGCGCCTTACAGGCAATTCACGATTTTGAATATTACACATACGCGGTTGCGGGATGCGTGGGAGAGTTTTGGACGAAAATGGTATGCAGCCATCTTCCAGGATTTCGAGGGTGGGATCAGGCCTGCATGATTCCCCTAGGCATTCGCTATGGGAAGGGGTTGCAGATGGTGAATATTCTTCGGGATTTGCCACGGGACTTGCGAAACGGGCGGTGTTACATCCCGACAGTCTTGCTGGATCAGGTGTCTCTGGTCCCCGATCAGCTTCTTGATGAATCCTCGACTCAGGTGTTTCGTCCCCTCTTCAGGAAATTGATTCAAGAGGCTCGGGATCATTTAGATCAAGGTTGGCGCTATACGATGGCCATCCCGTGCATGGAGATTCGCCTGCGCTTAGCCTGCATGTGGCCGATTTTGATTGGGATCCGTACCCTGCAGCAATTGTCTGTGTCTCCGCTTGTCCTGAGTCCGAACTCACCCATCAAAATTGCACGCAGCGATGTCTATCAAATTGTGGCCTCCACTGGACTCACCGGTGGATGTGGTACTGTGGGTACGGCCTATTGGGGATATTGGAGGAAGCGAATTATCTAACTTACTCTTGCTTCGGTGCGAGAAGTTTTTCGCCTTTGAGGAAGACGCCGTAAATGGCCTGGGTTGGACAGGCATCCAGGCAGAGTCGACACGATTCCATACATCGTGACGAATCGAACTTGTAGGGAGGGGTCGAGAGCCAGGCTCCCGTCGGACAAACTGGGATGCAGATCGCATTATGGGTGCAACGGTCCGGATGTCTGACCAAGTGGTCTCTTCTCACCATCATAGGTTTCACTCCTTCAAAAAGGCCTTGAGAAAACATTTCAAGCATATTCATTGTGATCGATCATTCTCCATGTCCCATTGTTTGACTAATTCCTGAATGCGCGATTTGAGTTCAGGAATTCGTTCAAGATTGTTATCAATGGCATTCAAAATATTTTCCAACCTGGCCGTGCGTCCCAATTCCTGATCCAGGCGGGTCAGGTGATCATATTCGGTAAATGCACTGGCATGAATGGATTCAAGATGTGGACGAGCAGACTTGAGCCCCGCTGTGACCATTTGCGGTTCATCATGAACGGGTGGTGTGACTACAAAACGGCCTTCAGATAACAATAGGACCTTATGTGGAGCATATCCCGGGATAGGGAGGACCTGATCGATGGTCGCTCCGATCCCCTGTTCCCAGGAAGCGAGCCATCCGGGAAAGGATTTTAAAAAAGCCACTTTGCGTTGGTTGGCTTTCCATTTTTCTTCATTGCCCATAAGATGAAGACCGTGCGGCAGATTGGGGTATCAGGAGTGTGAGACCTGTGGGCCCTTCTTCGCAAGAGGACAAGACATCAGGAGTTGACAGTGGGCAGCGAGCCATTTTTTCCGGGCATCAGGAGCCGTTCGACAATTTCCCCTTTACCGATATGGCGCTCCATGATTTCGGTGACATCAGTTTCCTGGCCAACCCAATACCAGACGCCTTCGGGATAGATGACGACGCTTGGTCCATACTCACATTGGTCCAGACAGCCGGCTTTATTTGCCCGGACAATTCCTTTTAACCCTAACCGCTCGACTTCCTTTTTGAAGAAAGCATGTAATCCGACAGAACCCAGGGCTGCGCAACACCCGCGGGGATCTCCTTTTGGCCGTTCATTAACACACACGAAAATATGATGGGTAAATTTACTCATAATTTTTAAATTTGCATCAAAATGACCGAAAAAGAAAAGGGAAAATAAAAGGCCGATCTTACCTGAGGGTTCAGGAACCTGTCCAGGTCACCGGGGCATATTGACGAGAGGACCCTTGGATTCATTGAATAAAACGGATGGATTGATTCAACAGGATGCAGGCCGAATGCGGAACTGCAAAGAGGCGAAGGGGTTTAAATTATGGTGATTGGGGTCCCAAAAGAAATCAAGGATCATGAATTTCGTGTGGCGTTGACTCCTCATGGTGTGAAGGAATTATGTGGTCGCGGGCATCGGGTGGTGGTTCAAGAGGGAGCCGGGGAGGGTAGTGGTTTCGGGGATGACCTCTACCGGCAAGCCGGAGCCGTTCTGGTCCCAACAGCACAAGGCACCTATGAAGATGCGCACCTTATTGTGAAGGTGAAGGAGCCGCAGTCCGAAGAATGGTCTTATTTGAGAAAAGATCATGTTCTCTTTACCTACTTGCATTTGGCTGCCTCTAAAGCCTTGACGGAGGCCTTGCTAAGAATTGGGTGCGCGGCTATTGCTTACGAAACGACCGAAGATACCAAAGGGCAATTTCCGCTCTTGTATCCCATGAGTGAAATTGCCGGACAAATGTCTGTTCAAATTGGGGCACATTTTTTGGAAAAGCAACATGGAGGTTCCGGGGTAATGTTAGGTGGAGTGGCCGGAGTGCCTCCAGGAGAGGTCGTCGTTCTTGGATCGGGGGTTGTGGGTGCCTCAGCCGTGAAGATTGCATTGGGAATGGGAGCCAAGGTCACGGTGTTAAGTCTGGATATATGGCAACTACGCATGCTGGATGATCGCTATCCTGGTCGTCTCGTCACGGTGGCGTCCAACCAGTCAATGATTCATCATTTTCTCACATGCGCGGATCTTGTCATTGGAGCCGTGTATCTCCCTGCGGCGCGGACACCCCGGTTGATCACGAGATCCATGCTTTCTGACATGAAACCGGGATCAGTTCTTGTCGATGTTTCGGTTGATCAGGGTGGGTGCGCGGAGACGACTCGTCCGACCACGCATACCGATCCGGTCTATGCGGTTGATGGGGTCTTGCATTATGCCGTCGCAAATATTCCAGGAATTGTACCGTATACCTCGACTTTAGCCTTGACCAACGCCACGCTACCTTTTATAGTCCAGCTTGTCGAAGAAGGGTTGGAGGGTTGCCTGCGAAATAATCCAGGCTTACGAAATGGATTGAGCGTGTTTCATGGACGTGTGACATGCCAGGCCGTTGCCGATGCCCATGGGTTGCCGTATGACCTTCTCCCTTTTTCGCAGTAGGTTCGTAGTGATCGGGGCGTAGCGCAGACCGGTAGCGCACCGCGTTCGGGACGCGGGGGTCGGAGGTTCAAATCCTCTCGCCCCGACCAGTTATCAATTCTCCTACTGGTCGTTTTTCTCCTACAGTGGCTTCCTGCTTTTTACATATCCACCTACAGCGAGAATGTCTCAACCCAAGAAAACCAGGGAGGCCTTCGTCCTGCACAAATGGTTGCGACAATTTCTGGCAGGCGAGCTCTGAATGATTCACAAATGACCGGAAATGGTTGTATTGCACAGACAGAGTATCCGTCCCAAAGGAGATGAGTTCATTAAATGGATAATTTAGGGTTCATTGCTGGAAGCGTTGGTCTGTGCACCGCAATTGCGGCGCTATGGTCTGTTCGGCGACTCCATCGAGAGCTCTCACGCATGAAACGTGAGCAATATTATCTTGAGCAGAAAGTGAATGCGCTTCCAGGCAAGATTGAATCTGCGGTTGAGCCCTTGCGAATCCATGCGGCACAATTGGCCCGAGGCCAACACGTCTCCGAGACGTTGATTAGAAATGGTCAACTGTATCACGAGATTTCGGGCTCCGATGCAGCCCAATGGCTGTTGGAACCTTCCTCTTCATCCAATGTCTTCGTGTTGGATGTCCGCACGAGTGCTGAGTACGCCAAACAGCGAATTCCTGGAGCAAAATTAATTCCGGTTGAAGATCTAGAAATACGATACCTGACAGAAGTTTCTCCTGGATTCGATAAAATCCTAGTGTATTGTGCGGGAGGGGATCGGAGCCGACTTGCCTGCGATTTCCTGAGTCGACAGAATTATTCCAATATCTATCTTCTGAAAAATGGATTGCAGGGATGGCCGGGACCAGTGGAAGGGGACTCCTCAAATGGAGCCCTCATTCAGATTGCCTCTAAATCACGGGTTCCTTCCACCTCTTAGGATATCTTGCTCCGCTTTTTGCTTGAGGAACGCAAACTATGCCATCAGATTTAATTGTCTTAAACGTAATGGGTCCGTATCGGGAGCCACGCGAGTCTGCCTTTTCCTATGATTATTCCGTTCAGCGTCCTGATTGGGCGACCCCACAGGGGGTCAGAGTGAAGGTCTCGATAGAACTGGAACTGGACTATTTGAAGAACTCGATCCTGGCCATCGAAGGTGGATCGGTTGGCCAACAGCTTCGGATCAATCAAATCCTTTCGCGAGCGATTGCAGATAAAAAACTGGATATTGCCGACGCGGATGGATTGCTGGCTGATCGACGGGATGTGATGGTGGGGGCATTTGCCGATGAACGTCTTCCTCTGTTTAGTTTACTTGATCAGTGGATGAAGACTGAACAGGCTGCTCTGAGAAAGTCTATCCACGATCAGGTAGGCGTATGAGATCAACGAGAGCTTGAAGAGACCTGTCTCAACAGGTGGGAGGAGATCCTGTCCATCTAGCACACTTTTGGTAAATCTAGAAAACGCGTTGATAGCGTTTTGAATATACACCGGTGTCGTCTTCGCCAAACCCTAAGGACGCATGTTCAGGGGTGTTTTTGTTGTACAGGTCAATGGCATAGTGCCCCCGAACATTTTCCATCGCCACTTCATAGGGGATGGAGCTGGGATAAAATTCCCCCGGTGCATGAGCCCCCCGGCCTAAGGCCTTTGCTGCCTCCGTCCCGCCGTTTTGTGCTTCCGAAAAAATATAGATATCGGCAATAGCGAGTTCACCGAGTTTGTCTCCCGGTGTGGTAGGAGGCAAGAGGGTGGCTAAAGAGTGATCCAGACGGGATTTTTGAAAATATTGCAACAGGGCGACCACCTGACTATCGGTTGTGGCCGGAGGAACCAGAATCGTGATGGCATTCATCTCTCCAACGGTTCCTGTGATTTCAAATGTTGGAATAAGGTCGGTTGATACGATGTTGTGAATGCCCACTGGAGCATTTGGCGTCGCGCCGGTTCCCTGATTTGGCATATTTTTCGATTTGGGGATGATTAGCGTGATAAACAGCCATAAGCCAAAAATGACGCCAAACACCACAATAAGGGGGTGAATACCTACCCGTCGGCCCTCTGTGGGTTCTTCCCCGTCGCTCACGTCGTCGCTCCTTTGATGCTTCTGGAAGTCTGTGGTGCTTGACGCTCCAGGTGTTTGGCCGCGTCCCACCATTTGTCGAGTTGCGAAAGCGTATAGTCCCGAAGATCCTTCCCTTCCGAGGCGGCTTGTGATTCAACGAAATGAAACCTGGAGATAAATTTATTGGTGGCACGCCGTAATGCCTCTTCAGGATTGACTCGAAGAAACCGTGAGACATTCACTAAGGCAAAAAACACATCGCCTAACTCTTCTTCAATGGCGTGGTGATCCGTGAAATTCCGCTGCGGAGAATTCCCTTCTAAGGATGGTTCAATTGTTTCTGCGGCGGCAGCATATAATTCATTCAATTCTTCTTTGAATTTTTCCAAAGCCGGCGCAATGGTCTTCCAATCAAATCCCGCACGAGAGGCCCGTTTTTGGACTTGAAAGGCCCGCTGGAGAGCTGGAGCGATTTTGGGAATCCCCTGTAAAAACGACTGAGGTCCCGGTTGGGTGGCTTGTTCCTGTTGTTTGAGGTGATCCCATTGCCGGCTCACATCTTGGGCTGTGGTGATAGGTGAAGCGTCGGTGGTTTGTTGGAACACGTGGGGGTGGCGTCGAATGAGTTTTTCGGCTAACCCTTTGGCCACGTCATCGAATGAAAATTGATTCTGTTCAGAGGCAATCTGTGTGTGAAACACAATCTGAAGTAAGAGATCTCCCAATTCCTCCTTGAGGGCGGAAGGCTTTCCGGCATCTATGGCTTCCAGCACCTCATAAGCTTCCTCAAGAAGATGGGGTTTCAAAGAGTGGCTCGTCTGTTCCCGGTCCCACGGGCAGCCGTCCGGTCCCCGCAATTTGGACATGATTGCCAGTAAATCCGACAAACATCTTGATGGAGGAGTGGAGGGTGAAGAGTTTGAAGATGGTTGATTCATGAAACTGGAAAAAAGTGAGTGTGGCGCGAAAACATTATAACCGTTTTTTTCCTCCGTGTAAGTCCTGAATTCTTGATAGACGCCACCGGTTAGTGCTAGTGTTTTCCCACTAGAGGAGGTACACTGATGAGCGAAGAAGAACAAGGGTTTGTTATTCGTGATAGACGAGGGCGCTCGGAGCCTGAGGCTGCCAGTCCTCCACCGTCGAAGGCCTCGTCGCCTCAAGCCGGTTCTTCGCCAGAATCATCCCATGCCCCTCATCCTCCATTGTCCTTCTCATCTTTTGTCTTTTCTCTCGGGACCTCTTCCCTCATGCTGATGGGAGAGACCTTGGATCCTCAACAGCCCGCACCTCCAATGAATCTTCCTCAAGCCAAGGAAATTGTGGATATTTTATCCTTGTTGGAAGAGAAAACCAAAGGGAATCTTTCGTCCGAAGAAGCCTCAGTCTTAGGAGATATGCTCTATACCCTGCGGATGAAGTATGTCAGCCTCACGTCAGGCAAAGGTAGTACGCTGACTCCTTAATTCGTGGCGAACTCTCTTTCTTCCCACAAGCTTTCAGGCAAGAAGGTCTCATTCGGTCAGACGCAGACAGATTGAAAAGGGCGTGGGGTTATAATCGCGCCTTGCGTAGTCGCCGTTCTTCATCAATAATGATCATAGGTGCCTGACCCTTGGGTAAGATTTACCTACTGACATGCCGTGAACCTTCTTCCTGAAACGCTCACTGAATCCCGGAAGTTCCCTCGAACGGTGCCACCGTCCGTATCCTTTGACTCGGGTGTTCCCTCTCACAGTTCTTCAACGAAACAGAAACGCCATCATTATAGGCCCGTCTGGATTGTGCTGGTTTTGTTGCTGCCCTGTCTGGCTCTGACCCTCTACTACGCCCGGTATGGTCTATCAGGCCCTCTCCAGCCGGATTCGATTCTTCCAAGCCCCAGCTATGCCATGGTCCTTTTTCTGGTGTACCTGGATAGCGTGGGCTTGGTAGCGCTGACCCTCCTGTTATCTCGAAATTTAATTCGGGCCTTTTTCGAAAAGCGCCACAAGCTGATGGGGAAGGGGTTCCGGTCAAAGTTGGTCGCGGCCTTTATTGGATTTGCGCTGATTCCGACCGTGCTGCTGGCCTTGGTGGCCAGTGGGGTGATCAGTGAAGTCATCGACGTGTGGTTTAATGATCAGATAATGCACGTCTTGCGGGACTCGGAAGAAGTCGCCCATCTCTATCAAGAGGAGCGAGAGTCATTAACTGCAGATACGGCGCGCGCCATCAGCAAGGAAATTTTTCGCGAAGATATCCTAAAACCGGAACACCGGGAATTATTGCGAGCCATCATGGCCCGGATGCAACAGGAATATCACCTGGCAGGCGTGGAGGTCTTTTCGCCAAAGATGGAAACTTTGGCGCGTATAATGGATCCCAAGTTGTCTGATGCGGTCTTGAGCCTCCCTGTAGGGCAACTGGTGCTCCATGTCTTGGATACGGGTCAGCCAATGTCTTCGGCCCAGGAAGCCCCAGTGGGCAAGCTCATTCGGGCAGCCGCACCGATTAGGGGAAATAGTCAAACTGATCGAGTGTACGGTGTCGTGGTGGTGTCTTCATATGTGCCGGAAGTCTTGGTCATGAAAATGGATGGAATTGCCAAACAGTTTGAGGAATATCGGCAGATCAAATCCATGAAAAATCCGATTAAGGGTGGAGCCTATTTGTTTGTGGCCGTGGTGACCGTCCTGATCTTATTTGGCGCCACCTGGTTTGGGTTTTATGTTGCCCGAGGGATTACGGTCCCCATTCAACGGTTGGCTGAAGGAACTGAGGCGGTAGCCAGAGGCAATTTAAATGTTAACATTGATGTCAAGGCGACGGATGAAATCGGCACCTTGGTCCAGTCGTTTAACCGCATGACGGCCGATCTGCGCACCAGCAAGTCCCGTTTGGAAGAAGTGAACATGTCGCTGGTACGATCCAATGTGGAGATCGACCAACGTCGGGCTTACACCGAAGCTGTGGTGGAAACCATTGCGGCCGGGGTGTTGTCGATCGATATGGCCGGGTTGATTTCTACGTTCAACCCCTCGGCGGAACGGATTATTGGAGTGAAGGGAGACGACCTGCGTGGACGACCGGTGCACGAAGCGTTCAAGTCCTTCAACCTGCAATTGTTTCAAAAAGCCTATGACCAGATGCTCATGGAACAGACGGAGAGTGTGTCAATGGACGGCCAGATGGAAACACCCAATGGACGGCTTTTGACGGTGGGTCTCAATATTTCCAGGATGCAGAATGATGCCGGTCTGGACCTTGGCTTTGTTTTTGTCTTTGAAGATCGGACGGAATTCATTAAGGCGCAGAAAGCGGCGGCCTGGCAGGAAGTGGCGCAACGCATTGCTCACGAAATCAAAAATCCGTTAACGCCGATTCAATTGTCTGCCCAGCGTTTGCGAAAAAAGTATGCAGAAAATTCTTCGGGCTTTGATGAAATATTCGATCAAGCCACCGG
>DOFS01000137.1:13138-19291 GCA_003523945.1 Nitrospiraceae bacterium
AAAGTCATCTCTCTCTATACGGGGGCTCATAAAGATATTGAATTTATTGTGCAATTAGATGACGGGCTGCCGTCCCTGAATTGTGATCCGGAGCAGATGCACCGGGTGTTGGTCAATTTGTTCGATAACGCCATTCAGGCTATGAATGATCATGGCCGACTTTGGGTAACCACGGAGTGCGATTGGCGACGCCATCGGGCCGTGGTGAGGGTGGCTGACGAAGGTATAGGTATTCAGCCGGACGATCAAAAAATGTTGTTTGTCCCGTATTTTTCAAAAAAGCGAACGGGGACCGGATTGGGATTAGCTATTGTGCATCGTATAATCTCCGATCACAATGGTACGATCCATGCTGAGAATCATCATCCAAAAGGTGCATTATTTACATTCGAATTGCCGTTGTAGGAGAAGGAGCGTCTGTGGCTGGACAGCTTTATCTCCGGAAGGGTCGTCTTACAAGACACACGTGAGCGACCATTCTTTTCATACACCTGATGGAGGCATATTGTGGCCGAGACCATTTGTTTAATTGATGATGAACCAGCCATTCTCAATACCTTAAGTAGCATTCTTGAGGATGAAGGCTATCAAGTGCTCGTGGCCAAAAGCGGGCTGGAGGCTCTCAAGATTGTCAGAAGTGAGGTGCCGGATTTGGTCATCCTGGATATCTGGATGCCTGAGATGGATGGGCTGGAGACATTGAAGCGATTGCGTGCCCAGTTCCCCAACATCCTGGTTGTGATGATGTCCGGGCATGGATCCATTGAAACCGCCGTCAAATCCACCAAGTTGGGTGCGTATGATTATTTAGAAAAGCCGTTAGACCTAGAAAAAGTGACCATCCTGGTGCGTAATGCTCTGCACCAACGTAAGCTGGAAGAGGAAAACCTGAATCTCAGAATTCAGGTGGAGCGGCGATTTGAATTGGTGGGGTCTTCTCCGGCCATGGAACGGCTTCGCGAAATGATTGCGATGGCGGCTCCGGCTAATAGTCGCGTGTTGATTGCCGGGGCGAACGGGACCGGGAAAGAACTCGTCGCCCGAGCGATTCATTTGCAGAGTCCGCGGCATAATCGTTCCTTTGTGGAAATCAATTGCGCGGCTATTCCGGAAACGTTGATCGAGAGTGAGTTATTTGGTCACGAAAAAGGGGCCTTCAGTGGCGCCAGCTCCATGAAACGTGGCAAGTTCGAACTGGCGGACGGGGGTACCCTGTTTTTAGATGAAATCGGGGATATGAGTCTGGCGACCCAGGCCAAAGTGTTGCGTGCCCTTCAAGAGCAACAATTTACACGGGTGGGGGGAACCAAACTGATCAATGTTCAGGTTCGGGTCATTGCGGCATCCAACAAAGATCTGGCAGAAGAGATTGGAAAAGGAAATTTTCGTGAAGATTTATATTACCGGTTAAATGTTCTTCCGATTGTGGTCCCGACCCTCAAGGAGCGTCGAGACGATATCCCTGAACTGGCGCAGCATTTTTTGCGACTTCATTCCGAAGAGCAGGGCATGAAACCGAAAGAGTTTAGTCCTCAAGGCATGGAAGCCCTGCAACGGCATGATTGGCCAGGAAATATCCGAGAACTCCGGAATTTGATTGAGCGTTTATTAATCATGGTGCCGAAGCCTGTGATCGACGGGCCGGACGTTGAGATGTTTCTTCAGGGTCGGGCGCCAACCGGGGTGCCCTCCCTGGCCGTGGGCACCAATTATGACTCGCTCCGGGAAGCCCGAAATGCATTTGAGCGTGAAGTGATTTCGCTGAAGCTCAGAGAGAATAATTGGAATGTCTCCAAAACCGCAGATGAATTAAAAATCGAGCGTAGCCATTTACACAGAAAGATTAAGCTCCTTCATGTTGAACTCCGGCCCGAACATTAAGCCTCGCACCCCTTCTTCCTCTACTTCTGAAACCTTGTCTCCCGGATCTTCCCATCTTCTCCAAATTGAAAAATTGGTGGCTGGCGGATTCGGTCTCGGGCGCCTGAATGGCCAAGTGGTGTTGTGTGCCGGCGGCCTTCCAGGCGAAGCCGTTCACGTAGAGATTCTCAGTCGGCGTAAAGGGGTGAGTCAGGGGAAGATTCTCCAGGTCCAGGAACCGGTTGAGAGCAGGGTAGTTCCACTCTGTCCGGTCGTAGGGCGATGTGGGGGATGCCAGCTTCAGCATGTGCAATACGAAGAACAACTATCGCAAAAGCGATTGATTCTGGAGGACACCCTCAGTCGAATTGGTAAAATTTCCGATGTGCGGATTTCCCGGGTGATTCCGTCTCCCAGACCCTATGGCTATCGGCAAGTCCTTCGCATGGGAATCGGGATGGGATCCGACGGATTATTCCTGGGATTTTTTGAATCAGGAACTCAACAACTGTTACCGGTTAACACGTGTTTTTTGGTGGACGACCTATTGCGATCGGTTATTGACGCTGCCCGGGCCGGGCTTCGCTCCATGGCCTTGGATGGGATGAATTTGGAAAGTATGGAAATCCGATGGTCCCGACTGGATGAGGGAGGTCTATTGGTATTCCGTGGCCGGGCCCTGACCAAAGAGCATGTTGAGCGTCTGATGGATGCCTGTTCTGAGATTCCCAATATCAAGGGGTGGATCTATGAGCGCGCGGATGCCTCAGAACATGATTCGAGGCGTCGCATGAGGCATGAGCCCATTGTGCGAGGAGTGGATCATGTATGGGAATCCTTTGGAGGATTGCGCCTCAAAATGGGGTTTCGATCATTCATGCAGGCCAACTGGGACGTTTTTCAATTGTTGGGCAAGATGGTTGGGGAATGGCTGGGAAATCTGAAGGGGCAACGGATTTTAGAGTTGTATGCGGGAACCGGCCCATTAGGTCTGAGTCTCGCCAGCCAGGGTGCTCAAGTGACCTGTGTGGAAGGTAATCCGTTTGCCATCCATGATGCCCGGGAGTCGCTACGTATTAACAAGATTGCCGGGTGTCGTATGCGAATCAGTTCGGTTGAATCGTATCTTATGACTGTTAAATCCGGCGCATACGATGTTATTCTCCTCGATCCGCCGCGTGCGGGACTTAACCCAAACATTATAGACCGCTTGGGAGCCTTGCAAGTCCCGAAACTGTTCTACCTTTCTTGCGATGCCCCGTCTTTGGCGCGAGACAGTAAATCGTTATGCGAAAAGGGCTATACGATTCAGCGAATGCAACCATTTGATATGTTTCCTCAGACGGCCCATCTTGAAACATTAGTCGAATTGACTCTTTCAGCGCCTGAGCCGGACGAGGGAGGTTAAGGATACGCCATGGCCACCTATCGAGAAGCGGGAGTTGATATTGAACGAGGCGATGAGTTTATCAAACGAATCGGGTCCATGGTTCGCTCGACTTTCCGTCCTGAAGTGTTGGGAGACATTGGAGGGTTTGGGGGACTGTTTCGATTTCCCTCTGACCGCTATCGTGAGCCGATACTGGTGTCCGGAACGGATGGGGTCGGGACCAAGGTCAAGATGGCCACGTTGATGAATCGCCATGATTCAATCGGGATTGATTTGGTCGCCATGTGTGTCAACGACATTATTGTGAGCGGAGCGGAGCCACTCTTTTTTCTGGATTATCTTGCGACGGGTCATCTTGAGGTGGAAGTGGGAGAAGCGATTATTCAGGGAATTGCCGAAGGATGCCGGCAGGCCGGATGTGCATTGATCGGTGGAGAAACCGCGGAAATGCCATCCTGTTACCAGCAGGGCGAATATGATCTGGCCGGATTTGCGGTAGGGGTGGTGGAACGGTCTGAGATGCTGGGTCCGGAAAAAATACAAACCGGAGATGTTCTGATTGGCGTCGGGTCGAGCGGGCTGCATAGCAATGGATATTCCCTGGCGCGGAAAGTGGCTCTTGAGCTGAAGGGGTGGTTTCCTGAGACCCGCGTACCCGGTTTATCGGAAACAGTCGGGGAGGCGTTACTCAAGCCGACTCTTATTTACGTGAAACTGGTCAAGGCTTTATTGGCAAAGAGCCGATTACACGGTCTAGCGCATATTACCGGAGGTGGCATTACCGGAAATGTGCCACGGGTCATTCCGGAGTTATGCCAAGCGGTCATCGATCGGGGCACGTGGGAGCCCCTTTCATTGTTTTCTGTGCTTCAAGAAGCAGGAGCCATTGATCAAGACGAAATGTTTCGTGTGTTCAACATGGGTGTCGGTCTGGTCGTGGTGGGGCCACATGAAGAAACCCGTCGGATTCTGGACATTATTCACGAGCAGGGGATGACCGGTTGGGTGATAGGAGAGATTCGAGACCGCCCGTCCTCTGAACCGAAACTCATCTATGCGCGGTAGAGGGTGATGCTGTGTCGCTTGCACTCGGAGTGTTGATCTCCGGCCGCGGATCAAATCTGATGGCCATCCTGGATGCGATTGAATTTGGCCAGCTGGATGCGACCGTCAAGGTCGTGGTCAGTAATAAAGCCAATGCAGCCGGGTTGGATCGGGCCAAGGAACGAGGAATTCCAACCGAACACCTGGACCCCAAGCCTTTCGCCCAAGCATCCAATCCGCGAGAGGCCTACGATTCGGCAATGGGCGCGCTTCTTCAGCGCTATGGAGTGGAATGTGTGGCGCTTGCCGGATACATGCGGATAGTGACTCCGGCACTGATTCAGATGTTCCCTTGGAAAATCATCAACATCCATCCCTCCTTGCTGCCAGCCTTTCCCGGATTGGATGCGCAACGGCAGGCATTGGAGTGGGGAACCAAAGTCAGCGGGTGTACGGTTCATCTGGTCACAGAAGGCGTTGATGAAGGCCCGATTATCGTGCAGGCTGCCGTTCCCATTCTGGAAGAAGATACCGTTGAATCCTTATCGGCCCGCATCCTGGACCAAGAGCATCGATTGTATCCCCAGGCCATTCAACTCATAGCGCACAACCGATTGATGCGGGAGGGTCGTAAGGTTCGAATTCTTTCTCAGGCGGACACGGGTGGTACGAGGAAGTCGTAGGATACGTACAAAAAATTTTAGCCGATGATGGCAACCCGACTGGTGGTCAGTTATAATTCCGTTGAACTATTAGTCGATATTGTTTTTTCTACCTGAAGTTTCTCACATCCAGATTCCCAAGCGTGGGGGGCTAGCTCAGTTGGGAGAGCGCGACGTTCGCAACGTCGAGGTCGGGGGTTCAATTCCCCTGCCCTCCACCATTTTTGGTATCGCCTTTTTCTCCATTCACTCCAAGGAACTAGAGCCCTTCCTACTGTCCCATCCTTCTCCTAAAAACGGTTCTCTCATCTGATTCATTCGGTAGTTGCCTATAATCAGACGAATTATGTCCTTGCATCTTCCGAGAGGTTCGATTTGGCCTCTCATGTTTCCTGTGTGTCATCGCAGGCGAGTTTTTTCCTGCTTATAGGAATTCGTGCATCGACCTTTCTGGAAAATAAGCCAATCCTTGCTGGCACCCTAATATTCAGGCCGAGCCCCGGCCTCTTCATGCAATATGAGCATGGGTAATTTAAACCGATTAGGCACCGGTCAAGGGACGGCAGGCTTGGTCAAATCATTTTTCGCCCAGTTATTGTCCGCGTGGACATCAATTCCCCCGGCGGATGGCGGTTTGTCGAGATCGACATATTGGAACGTATTGAAGGGCTGGATCTCTTCGTCAGCGGGCAATTGGTTTCGGTTCCAGCCTCCGCCGAGTGCACGGACCAGCGCAACCGAGGCTTTAAGGAGATCGGCCTTGATGCCTAGGAAGTCAATACGTGCTTCTAGCGTCTGGACCTGAGCGAAGATGAGTTCAAGGCTGGATGCTAGACCGCCCTGGTACAGGGCAGAGGTCAGATCCTGGGTTTTGAGGTTGGCTCCGACGGAGGCATCCTGCCGTTTGACCGCAATGGAGAGTTGATTGGTCAGAGTCAGGGCGTGCTCAACTTCACGAAATGCGTTGAGCACTGTCGAACGATATTGGTCTTCCATTTCCCGATAGATCGACCAGGACTGCTGTAGTTGGGCCCGGCGATATCCCCCTCAAATATCGTTGTGGCGCAACGTCATTGTTTGGGCTAGAAACGAGGAACAATCTTATGCTAAATGTGCATATTATTAGTTAACTTCATGGAGTATTATGCGATTTTCCAAAAAAAGCGAGTACGCCTTGCGGGCCATGATGGAGCTGAC
>DOFS01000278.1:0-2837 GCA_003523945.1 Nitrospiraceae bacterium
AATGGAAAGTTGACTATAACCGCGAACGAAGAGACTCATCCGGCCAGTTGCAGGCCATTGAACGATCGATTGTGAATAATTTTTTTACGATCGACCGGCAGGTTGGCGCGATGTTGTACGGTCATGTGGCATCCGGCACCTTCCTGGATTCTCGATACTACGTCGGGGTGTTCACCGGATCAGGTCGCGGAGAAGCCAACGATGATGGCAACATGATGTATTTCGGCCGGTATCAATGGAATTTCCTCGGGCGCGATCTCAAATGGTCACAAAGCGATGTGGAATACCACGAACAGCCAACCGGCAGCCTCGCCTTTGGCGCCTACACCACCATCGGCAAATGCACGGCTTGGTCCTCAAGCGGCTGCAACGCGTTAGAAGGGGTCAATGCAGCCGGTTTGGCATACACATCCCCGGCCGCGGCCCGCGATGGACAATTCAGAGTGGAAGGCATGGTTGAAGAATTCGCCTTCAAATGGCGTGGGCTCTCCATTCAACAGGAATACCATTGGAAACAAGTCAAAGATTCCAGCTTTGCCGAGGGAACGCCTGGCCATAAAACCAATCTCATGGGGAGTTATTCACAAATCGGCTATTTTCCTCATGCTCTCATCCCCGCTATTCCCAAACCGCTTGAAGTGGCGTTTCGTTACGCGTTCGTGGATCCGAATGTCTCTGCCAGACATGACAAAATTCAGGAATTCACGGGTGTTCTCAACTGGTTTTTTGCCGGGCACCAAAACAAGCTCACGCTGGACGGGTCCTGGCTCACCTTGGCCCAGCCTGGCAGTGCTGGCGGCGAGCAACATGAACAGCGCATTCGTCTACAATGGGACGTGTCATTTTAATTATTTAGTTTCCATCGCCGCATTGTGTTTCTTGGCGTTCCCACATGTTCGGCTCCACCCATTCCTCCTCAAACGGACTCTTTGAGGCTGCTCCGAGACAACCCCGGATTTTTACCTCGCCTTGACCACACCTTAACCCTTTCGTAACAAACCCCGGTTACTCTCCCTTTCCAGATGAAGGAAATTTTTCACCCGATTAAAAATCATAGGGACTTATTTTAAAAGGGGAGGTTGTTTGCATGAAAGTTTTTAGGTTGTTCACGGCAATCGCATGTCTAGGGATCTTGGTTCAGACCAATGCCTGGGCCGGTGACATTTTGACCGATGTGTTGCGCGAAAAAGAAGTGATCACCAAAGAAGATTGGGTGCGCATTGAGGCCGCCCGCGAGAAAAGTATCCAAGACCAAAGTGACCGGATGGATCAAGAATTTCCGGTGGCCATTGGATATACACGAAAAGGATTTGAGTTAAAAAGTAAAGATGGCAAATTTGCCACTCAGATCCAATGGCGATTTCAAGGTCGCTACTCTTATCCAGATAGGTCCGATGAGGAGGATATGGCGGATTTCACAGATAATCCGGAGAGCACATTCGAATTACGACGGGTTCGAATGAAAATCGGTGGCCACGGGTATCAACCCTGGATTAAGTACTATTTTGAGTTGGACCTGCAACCCACATCCAGTTCTGGTGGGTCTCCTGGGGATACACGATTGATCGACTGGCGCATCATGCTGGAACGATTTAAATTCCTATCGCTCCAGGTCGGTCAATGGAAAATCGACTATAACCGTGAACGACGGGATTCATCAGGCGCGCAACAGTTCGTCGAACGATCGATCGTTAATAATGTGTTTACCATTGACCGGCAGGTAGGAGCCATGCTGTATGGCCATGTCGCCGCCGGCACGCCCTTTGATTCCCGATACTATGCCGGTGTGTTTACCGGCTCAGGACGCGGCGAAGCCAATGACGACGATCACATGATGTATTTCGGACGGTACCAATGGAATTTTCTAGGCCGGGATTTGAAATGGTCCCAGAGCGACGTGGAATATCACGAACAACCGACGGGAAGTTTAGCCTTCGCCGCCTACACCACCATTGGAAAGTGTACTCGCTGGTCATCAAGCGGCTGCGGATCGTTGGCGGGCTTTACCTCCGATTCTGCAGCAGCGGACGGCCAATACAAGGTGGAAGGTATGGTTGAGGAATTTGCATTTAAATGGCGGGGACTTTCCCTCCAACATGAATATCACTGGAAACAAATCAAGGATAGTACACTGGCTGAAGGCGCTCCAGGACAAAAAACCAACATGATGGGAAGTTACTCGCAAATCGGATATTTTCCGCACTATCTGATTCCGGCCGTACCCAAGCCGTTGGAGGTGGCATTCCGGTATGCATTCGTCGACCCCAACGTCTCTACCAGAAACGACAGGCGGCAGGAATACACGACGGCCATCAATTGGTTTTTCGCAGGACACCAAAACAAGCTCACCCTGGATGGGTCGTGGCTCACCCTGGCCCAGCCGGCTGGGCAAAACCAACATGAACAGCGGGTCCGGCTGCAATGGGACGTGTCGTTCTAATTCATCCGTACGCAAAGGCACTCCTCCTCTCTCCAACAAAAAGCCCATCCGAGATTCCCGTGCCGGATGGGCTTTTTGTTGCCAACGTCGATAATAGGATGGCCATTCTGATTCACATGAACATCATAAAGTCCCTCTCATTCCATAGGCCCCAAGAAACCATCTAATGAATGAAACAAACGGGTTAACAGCTACTGGTCGACTGTATTGAGTGCATAGCCCCTCATAGATTAGAAAGGCCGGCCCTGTCCACATTTTCATTGCATCTAGAGGAAAATTGATGATCCAGGAATGTCCGGGTAGAAACCGTTCCTACAACTCCTGACCCAAACCTTTTCGCGGTTTATGTATCCAAGGCGACTCCTTTTCCGCCGAAAAAGAAACCTTTTCCTTCTTT
>DOFS01000278.1:2963-5084 GCA_003523945.1 Nitrospiraceae bacterium
CTTTTCCTTCTTTCCCTTCCTCTTTACACTTTGACTTACCGATTTGTGTTTTTGAGAAAATCCTGATACCGAATGGCCACCTGCCAGGGCTTTCCTTTAAAGCGGCTCCCGATTTCTCCATCCGGAGATTCCACCATGAAAATTTGTGGCTCAAAGACTAATCGGCCGGGTTGAGGGTCCATTTGTTCCAATGGACGATTCCGATACGAGGCTTCATATCGTTCATTATCCTGCCAGGCACGGGTCTTCACGGAAAAATTGCTCAACACAACATACAGATTGCCCCCGGCCACAAAGAGCCCACCCGAAGTCGTGAGGTCATGTTCCGAGTCAATCTGGGCCGTCTCAAAAAATGTGACCATTTCCTCATTTGTGGCTTGCCCTAAGGCTTTGACAAAGTGAGGGGCAAATAAACGGATTTCGGTGTCACTAAAGGCAGGATGTTTCGAAGCCCCCACCAGACCACGCTCCACCCGAATGCCCTGAAGGATTCGGATCATCTCTTCCTCATTCAAAGAGGCTGGATGGTCATAGCCTTTTCCACCATAGGGATCCGACATCGCCTGAAGAGCCACGACCTGGTTCGGTTGATCATAAATCTTCAGCGTTTGAAATTGGGGCGTCTCGCACCCTCCCAACAAAATACCCGCCAACATCAGCCCCATCAAACTTGCAGATTGCCTCATACCAATTTCCCTCCAACAAACATGATGACATGATCGTCTTTCGGCATCATTCTACCCCAGGCACCCATCGCAAATGGAGGGAAGACGAAAAAATGTTACATCCGGTTCATCTGCTTGCGATACAGAGTTAACAATGAACGGGTACATTTCATCATGACCATTCACATGAACAAAGGAGAAAAGCATGGTACGAGTTGAACAGTTAATGACCAGAGAACTGGCCTGTGTTGAGTTTACCCAGGCGGTATCAGTCGCCGCCAATATGATGCGAATTCGCAAGATCGGAAGCCTGCTGGTGAAACGTGGGGACGAGTTAGTGGGGATTGTGACGGAGAGCGATATCGTGAGAAAAGTCGTGGCCTTTCACTTCCCCTCAGAGTTCATCCAAGTCGGAGATATCATGAGCAGCCCCATTGTTTCCATCGATGAATCCGATTCGATCTTTGAAGCTGCCGGGATCATGCAAGCGGCTCACACGAGACATCTGGTAGTCGGAAACGAATCCCATGTCTTCGGTATGCTTTCGGTTCGTGATTTACTCTCTCCCGTTGCAAAGGACGAATTATAAAACCATGAAAACGATCATAACACCTTCCCATCCCCCCTTGTTCAACAGTCCCTTTCAACAGTCTTCGGCCTGGCTGACGAAAGCGTTGGATACGGATTTAACTCACTTTTGGATGAAAGGGATCAAAGCGGTCCTCAGCTTATTAATCATGACGATTCTCGTAGGGCTCGCGGGAGGCGTCCTTCGAATATTTATGAGTTTGGAGGCAATTGTGACCGCTCCGCTCGAGCAGGTCTTTCGTCAACTGATCGTGGACACTTTGATTATTCTGGCGATCGTGGAAGTGTTTAAAACCACCGTGACGTATTTTTCCGAGGGACGAGTGAAAGTCACCTTCATTGTGGATACGATCCTCGTGGTCATGCTCACCGAAATTATTTCCAAATGGTTTTCGGAAGCCCATCTGGACCAATGGATGATCCTCGGGGGAATATTGGTGGTGTTGGCGATCATTCGCGTGGTCGCCGTCCAATGGTCCCCGACGCGAACAGAGCCATTTCCTGAATGTCCTTCACAGAGGCCATAGCAGTCCTTGGTCTTTCCTGTTCAGGAACCAATTCTGTCATGTGTCTTCCCACTCCCGTATCGCAGGGATTACTCCCGCTCACACTCCAGAAAATTTTTAATCTACCCGTTCGTTCCGCTTGAAGATTGGTTGAAGAAATGAGGGACAGTAGGTTCACAAAATTTTTTAGCGATCGCTCGAGCAACGACGCTTAGTCGAGGGAATCGTGCGTAAGAGCCACGGCTTTGATTTGGGCGTGGATTTTCTGGCCGGGATGGAGCTTGAGGATCGCTAATGATTTTCGCGTAATGGTGGCGAGCAAGGGACAACCAATATCCAATTTGATGTCGACAAAGGGTTGA
>DOFS01000278.1:5270-5914 GCA_003523945.1 Nitrospiraceae bacterium
GGGCTGGCCACAAGACTGACATCCCGGGCCAGAATCTGGACCCGTAGTGATTCTCCTATGGAAGAATGTTGGTGGGGGACTGACAATTGACCACCGGAAAAAGCCAGGGTGGTGAGTCCGAATTGCACATCATGTTCGACCACATGAGTGTCAATGATGGCACCAATGTGGCTGTCCGGAATAACCCGACGACTCCCCACTTGAGAGAAGACTTCAGCAAGAGGCCCGATAGCGGCCACGCTCCCCTTTTTCAGCAGAATGAGGGTTCTAGCGAGTTGCACCACTTCATTCAAAGCATGACTCACGTAGATAATGGGAATCCTGAATTCCCTATCCAGCCGTTGAATAAAGGTAACGATTTCCCGCTTTCGTTGGGCATCGAGAGAGCTGAGGGGTTCGTCCATGAGGAGCAGGCGTGGGCTAGTTAATAATGCCCGGCCAATGGCCACTCGTTGTTGTTCTCCCCCCGACAGGTGGGTGGGCCTGCGATCCAACAGCGACTCTAATCCCAGAATGGCGACGACCTGGTCAAGTGAGATGCGACGCTCCGCTTTCGGTGTCCGGTTCCATCCATACAGCAAGTTCGATCGGACGCTCAAATGAGGGAACAAGCGAGGCTCTTGAAATACGTAACCAACCGGACG
>DOFS01000074.1 GCA_003523945.1 Nitrospiraceae bacterium
AGGGTTCTCCCGTCAATATTGCCCGATGACCTGGACAGCTTCCTGAACCCTCAGGTAAGATCGGCTCTTTGTTTTCCAATTTCCTTGTTCGGTCATTTTAATGAAAATTTAAAGATTATGAGTAAATTTACCCATCATATTTTCGTGTGTGTCAATGAACGGCCAAAGGGAGATCCGCGAGGGTGTTGTGCTGCCCTGGGTTCTGTCGGATTACATGGGTTCTTCAAAAAAGAAGTCGAGCGGTTAGGGTTAAAAGGTATTGTCCGGGCAAACAAAGCCGGGTGTCTGGACCAATGTGAGTATGGACCAAGCGTCGTCATCTATCCCGAAGGGGTCTGGTATTGGGTTGGACAGGAAGCCGATGTCACCGAAATCATGGAGCGACATATCGGCAAAGGAGAAATCGTGGAACGACTCCTGATGCCAGGAAAAAATGGTTCATTACCCACAGTCAAATCCTAAGGTTTTGTCTTCTCACAAAGAAACCACTGGTCTCATAACCCTGGCGCCTCAACCTGGCACATGGTCTTCATCTTATGGGCAATGAAGAGAAATGGAAAGCCAACTTACGGAAAGTAGCCTTTTTAAAGTCCTTTCCCGGCTGGATCTCTTCCTGGGAACAGGGGATTGGAGCCACCATTGAACAGGTCCTTCCCATTCCCGGGCATGCTCCCCATGCCGTCCTCCTTTTAACTGAAGGCCGCTTTGTTGTCACCGCACCCGTGCATGACGAACCACAAATGGTCACAGCGGGACTCATGTCCGCTCGTCCACATCTTGAGTCCATCCATGCCAGCGCATTTACGGAATATGATCACCTGACCCGTCTGGATCAGGAACTTGGACGCATGGCCAGGTTAGAAAATATTCTGAACGCCATTGATAACAATATTGATCGAATTCCTGAGCTCAAAACGCGCATTCAGGAATTGGTCAAACAATGGGAGAAGGAGAATCATCAATCACAATGAATATGCTTGAAATGTTTTCCGGAGCCCTTTTTGAAGGAGTGAAGCCTATGATGGTGAGAAGAGACCACTTGGTCCGACATCCGGACCGTTGTACTCATAATTCGATTTGCATTCCCATTTGTCCGACGGGAGCCTGGCTCTCGACTCCTCCCTACAAGTTCGATTCGTCACGGTGCATGGAATCGTGCCGACTCTGTCTGGATGCCTGTCCAACTCAGGCCATTTACGGAGTCTTTCTCAAAGGGGAAAAACTTCTCTCACCGAAACAAGAATAAATTAGATAATACGCTTCCTCCAATATCCCCAATAAGCCGTACCCACAGTGCCACAGCCACCCGTGAGTCCTGTGGAGGCCACGATTTGATAAACATCGCCCCGCGCAATTTTGATGGGTGAGTTCGGACTCAGCACGAGCGGTGACACCGACAATTGCTGCAAAGTACGGATCCCAATCAAAATCGGCCACATGCAGGCCAAACGCAGGCGAACCTCCATGCGCGGAATGGCCATCGTATAGCGCCAACCCTGATCTAAATGATCCCGAGCCTCTTGAATCAATTTTCTGAAGAGGGGGCGAAATGCCTGAACAGAAGATTCATCGAGTAGTTGATGAGGAGCAAGAGCCGCCTGATCCAGCAACACCGTCGGAATATAGCACCGCCCATTCCTTAAATCCCGTGGCAAATCCCGAAGAATATTCACCATCTGCAATCCCTTCCCATAGCGAATGCCTAAGGGGATCATGCAGGCCTGATCCCACCCACGAAATCCCGGTAGGTGACTGCATACCATCTTCGTCCAAAATTCCCCCACGCAGCCCGCAACCGCATACGTGTAATATTCAAAATCGTGAATTGCCTGTAATGCTCGTACCGCCTCCCCATCCGTTTTTTGAGGAAATTGGTGGAGGTCAAATTGCATTCCTCCAATCAGTACTGAAAGAACCTGCGCAATCTGGGACCGGTCGGTTGGACTGAATTTTTGGTAAATTCGGAAACACCCCTCTAATTCTTCCAATAAGCGACGCTCATCGGGATTCGATTGTTGGGTAAGTACTTGCCCCTGGATTTTTTTGATCTGCGCCAAATCAGGGACGCTTCCCCACAACTGCCCCTTTAAAAGACGTAAACATTCCAGACGGACCCCATCCTCTAAGTCCCCTGTATCGGCAATGGTGTCCGCAGCCCTGGCCAGCAAGTAGGCCAGACCAATTTGCGAACGAACGGCGCGAGGCAGAATGGTGAGGGTTAAATAAAAGGAGCGGGAAACCCGTTTGAGCACGTCACCGAGAAGATGTTGATCCGATGGAGAAAGGCGCATGAGAGCTAGCGGACGATGAGACGGCCTTCCATCCCTTGCTCACGATGCGTGGGAAAGAATAGGAGCTGTTTATCGCAATAAAAAGGATAGATGCCGGGCTCGGTCAAGGTGAGGGTGACGGCCTTAGTGTCGCCGCTGGAAATATCCACATCCACCAGACGGATTCCGCTAGGATCATCCAGCAAAAAATTGTGAGGAACTAAAAATGACTGATTACTCAGGGTCAGTGTCACCGGTGTACCCGCTTTGACCACAAATTCGGATGGCGTAAAAGCGTAACTTTCCATACTGATCATCACCTGTTGTCCGAAGGGTTCCTCCACCAAAGATAGGGAAGACTCTGAGGCTTGAGCGTAAAGGCCATCGAAAAGACTCCAATAGCCCATCACCAGAACAAGACCCAATATCAATCGTGTATAATAAAATTCAGAATGGATACCCATGAATAATAATCTCTTCATCCTGAAAGATATCATAACGGTTTTTCAGCCGAGGGTCACGCCTTTCCGGCTCTTGACTCTCAAGGAAAAGGTGTTATCTTCCAACATGTTGAACCCTAAAAGTCGTTTTTTAGGACAATCGTGAAGAGAACAGGAAAATCTTTCATGAAGTCGAACACATTAGCGTTTTTCCACCAGTGGATGTGGAACAATTAAGGGAGATTGTCTATGAAAAAATTTAAAGGAATTGGTTTATTATTAATTGCCAATATCCTCATCTTTATCACCCTCTCAATCTCGTTCACCGTTTTATCGGAGATGATCCTGCCGGCCTTCGGGATTGATCTGCGTGGATCACTGGCCCAACAGGACCTGTTATGGGCCTTTGTCATCGGATTTGGCGGTGCCTTTATCAGTCTGGCCTTTTCCAAACAAATGGCCAGGGCTTTTATTGATTGCACCCAAATTACGGAACCCCGTTCCCAGGCTGAAAGACTCGTGTATGACACTGTCCAAAAAATATCTGAAAAGTTAAGTATTTCGATGCCGGAGGTCTGGATTTATGAATCACCGGATCCCAATGCGTTTGCCACCGGGCCAACAAAAAACAACTCCATGGTGGCCGTCTCAACCGGTCTGCTCAACAATCTTAATGAAGGTGAAGTTCGAGCCGTCCTGGCTCATGAAATGGGCCATGTCTACAACGGGGATATGTTTACCACTACCGTGTTGGCAGGCTTGATGAATACATTTGTTTACTTTATTAGCCGATTTATCTATCGGCAGGTGGCTGAACGGAATGAGGCTCTAGGATTTGGAGTGTATATCGCTTTGCAAATCGTTCTCTCCGTCTTGGCGATGATTCCGATTAGCTGGTGGTCCCGCCGTCGGGAATTTGCAGCAGACCGATTCGCAGCCAACACGGTAGGCAAAGAACATATGATCTCTGCTCTGGAGGGCATTGATCGTTGGGTGCAACGTACCCAATTTGATTATAGCTCCCAAGATGCCCTGGCAACGATGAAAATTTCTGGCAAATCACACAGTTTCATGCAAATATTTGCCACTCATCCGCCGATTGAAGCGAGAGTGAATGCATTACGGCAACTCTAATTCGTAGGACAAGCGTAATCTAAAAAAGGGACTTGGCCATGCCAAGTCCCTTTTTTATTATCTGAACCTCAAAGTGGTCCCAATCCCTTGCGGCTAGGGAATAAGCATTTGCTTGAAGAAATTGCTTGGGGCAGAAATTTAGGCGGCTTAATTTAGCGTCCTGGCATCACATTCATGATTAAAAACTACTGGAAACTCTTTCATCCCATGCATGGAAAGGATAGGAAGGAGCGAGGCCGGAGGTTGAATGAGCGCAACAGGAATACCTAAGCCCTGAAGATGATAGAGTCCATACGCACAAAAGGTCAGCCCCATCGGACCAATGGATTCCACATCAGAAAAATCAACCAGAACTTTTCGATTTTCCAAACTCATAGCTCTTTCTGTCGCTTTTTCAAACATTTCCCCAAGAGAATGATCAGGCAAACCAAATATACGAACAACAACCGCATCCGGTAAAATCTGAAGACCCCATTGCATTAGAAATTTCTCCTCCAGCCTGCAAGATATTTATTGACTAAACTGCGCCACTTAACCATACAGGATTGAGTGAACCCCCTGAACTACCCCCCTACAATTCCTAATATGAACTAGAACCACCTATTCGGTCCTAATCCCGCTGACGAACTAGACCGCAGTGATCACCACAAACCTATAGTGCTGATAGGACAGCTCCAGAATGGGTGCAAACAAGAATTTGAGGATAATGGTGCCGAAGAGATTCTATTGCCGGCCGTTCCGATTCTAATTCATCGGCGACCGTCATGGCCCCGGCAAAACCCACCGTATAATTGGCCGTGGTGGCGTTGAATCAATCACATGTGGATCTGGGGCTGGGTCTGTTAGGAAGCACGGCTAGCTACCAGCCAAAAATCTGGTAGGTTTTGTCACTAGAAAGCTAGGGGTGCCTCGCATCCATCCAGAGGCCAGCAGCAATGTGAGAATATTTCTTAACAATAGACTCTTTGTTTTCCGAGAAGGAATAAGAAAAGATATCGTAGGACTCTCCGAAAGGAAGTCTAGAGCGAGTTTTACCAAAGATGACAGAATCGAAACCTGCAATATACACAAAACTATATGCATTATTTAACACAGAAACTTTCTCCTTCTTTCTTGTTTGAAGATCCAACAAAAATGGCTCTTTGGCTCTCCAATTTGTACAAAATAATTGTTGCGTAGTCTGTCGCCAAAATATGGGGCGACAATCATCGATTCCTAAAGAAGAACGTTTTGCGTTGGCAATATTGTAAATTGTTAATTGCCCTTCTTCATTCAAAAATACGACTTCATCTGTTGATATTTGGACCACCGGCATCATCCCTGATAATTGAATCCCATTAGGTAACGTTTTATTTTTGGGTGCCTTAGCAATTTTTATTATCGAATTTACATCAGCCAGAGATGCCATAAACAACCAATTTCCATTGTCAGCAGATTGGTCATAAAAAAATAATTGGTCATGGCCGGAAATGTATTGCGGGAGAAACCCTGTACGAGTAACCAGAACCTCCTTAGTGGATAAATTAAGTTGATGAATCATGCAATGAGGCTTACCGGAACATGTATCAAAAAACAATACGGAATCGTTCATTTTTGTTATATGGTAAATCGCGGCTATACTCGGTTCTTCATAGATAACCAAAGAATTACGTTCCTTTTCCCACAAAGAGATCACCTCGATGCTGTTGCCTCCCCCCGTATAAATAAGCTGACCCTCAACAATCATACTTTGACTCGGGCTACAGCTTAAAAGAAGTAAAACAGAGGTTAATGGAATAAGAGTGAGACACCATTGTATTAGGGGCATTTCTGTCTCCGCTTTGGCTCGCTCTCTAAATCTTTAATATTCCTTTTAGACTTATATCGGCTCAATCCTCTTTGGGTGATACCATCAGGCACTAGGCTGTTGTGGATCAACCATAATATCTATCGATTCACCAAAAACACTCTCACATGAACCGCGAATTGGGACAAAAAGGGAATAACCAGGAATCTAAACCGGGAGAAGATAAGGGAAGTGGTTGATTGAATTGGAGCGGGCGAGGGGATTTGAACCCCCGACAACTTGCTTGGGAAGCAAGGACTCTACCACTGAGCTACGCCCGCTCATGAGATCAGGATTCGCATTCTAGGTGTGGATTGAAGCTTAGTCAAGGTACAAGAAGAATTGAATAGTTAGTGTGTTTCCTCAGTTTGCGAAGCCTGCCGCTTCTGGTTACATCCGAAAAATCTACCCAGCGAATTCAATGATCGCAAATTTTCGCTTGCCAATTTTCATCGGATAGGATCGGCCAGGCTCAAAGGGCATCATCCCGTTTGGGTCCGCAAGTTTTTCTCCGTCCACCTGGACCCCACCCTGGGAAATGAGCCGTCTGGCTTCAGATTTACTGGGCACTAAGCCGGTCCGCATCAAAACGTCCACGACCGGCAGGGAATAATCTTGCGAGTTGTTAAAGTCCGTGGGTGAGAGTTTCACATGGGCATCCGGCTCATCGGGAAAGTCCCGCTTCTGAAATCGCTGTTTAAAATCTGCCTTGGCCTCTTCCACGGCATCGCTTCCATGATATTGACGAACGATCTGCTCGGCCAGCGCCATTTTGGCTTCCATCGGATGCTGCCGCTTGACCTCATCCAAATTGCTAACCGTCAGGAGTTCGTAATACCGAAGCATTAGTTCATCGCTAATAGACATCAGCTTGCCGAACATGTCTGCCGGACGATCTTCCAACGCAATATAATTTCCAAAGCTCTTGCTCATTTTCCGGACCCCATCCG
>DOFS01000075.1 GCA_003523945.1 Nitrospiraceae bacterium
TGACCCGCAGGCCGTCGAGGGAACCTCTGTGGTGCTTTCAGACGAAGAATTAGAATCTCGCATTCAACGACGTTTGAAGGTCAGTCCATTCGTGAATGGTGACGTCACGGTGCAAGTGGAACATGGTGTCGCAGTACTCTCAGGATCTGTGGATGACCGGCACGACATGGCAGATGCGGTAGAAATCGCCTATGACTCCGGAGCGACGAATGTAACAAACCGCCTTCGCATGAGAGATCAACTGGACCACCCATGGAGAGAGATGACCGACAGGGAATTAAAACAGGCTGTAGAAGACGAGCTTTATTGGAGCCCCTTTGTCAATTCACTCCCCATTCGTGTGGAAGTTCGAAACGGGATTGTCACGGTCTCCGGGAGAGTCGAAAATCAAGGCGAGATTGCGGATGTAGTGGAAAACGCTTACGAAGCCGGAGCCAAAAATGTACTGAATCGTTTGTGGATCGATCCCACATTGGATTGAAGGTGAAAAGGTCCATTCTCTCAATAGAGAGCAGTGATGTAAGGGTTGAATATAAAAAACATCCCGCAACCGAAGGTCTCTTTATTGGTAGCGTGAATCTTTATGAAAAGAAGACCGCATTAACCTACCTGAGTCTACAAAGTGCCTCAGTTTTCTGGCGTCTTGTTAAGATGGCTTGGTTGGCCTAACGGCTCGCTCTCTATGATCGGAGCAGCACTTTCCGGGTCCGGGGATGCGAGGGGACAGGTGAGACATCAGGAAGGATTTGAGGTTCGTTTGTCGGTGATTCAGATCGAACCGGAGGGGTGGAGGAGGCGGTACCTGAAGCTCCGATGTCGGGGGGCCTGCGAACACCTCCCCCTATGATAAGGGAAGAATCTTCTAATGTTTCTCCTGCAGGAGGAGAGGTGGACTGACGTTCTGACCCGCTTTTGGATGGTATTCCGTCAAAAGCAGCCTCATGAGATCCCTCGGCAAAGACCGGTTCCGCTAAGGGAAAGATCAAAGCCAAGATGACTCCGGTACAACTCACCAACGTTTTGCCAACCTGATAGGCAACGGTCCGTTTCATCATGTTGAATTCTTCGTTTCTCATACTACTCACCACACAACTATCAAACTCATGGCGAGAAAAGGCCCCAGGTACAAATCCTACATCAAGTTAAAGAGAGCATTCGTAACGGTGTTCCCATTGCTAGTTTTCACGCACTATGGTTTTCGCCACACGGCTTTCCCATTTTCATCAAAAAGCCGGACAAGGGGGCTTCCGTCCTGATTTAAAACAACCTGAACCCTTGGAGTATCCATGTGATCTCGCAAAACGAATGTGGGAAGGTCATCGCCCTGAACTTCCAATGCCACCCGCCGTTTACAGTCCTCTCCATAGAGAGTCAATCCCGTTCGCTCCTTCTCATACACGGCAAGAGACGCTCGACGATCACATTGATCATCTCCCATGATGAGTGCCGGATGCTCCCCATCCCACAGGCTCAGCGTGGCACGGACCTTTCCCTCCTCATTCACGATATGTAAGGCTGAGGTGGAGATCGGGTTTTTGGAATTGGTAGGTGAGGATTCGGACCCGGTGGCTATCGGAGAACCCAATAAGATGCCCCCGACCGACCCCATAAGCAATGATCCAAGCAACACGGCCAAGAATGTTGTGTGTTTAATGGGCATGCCTGTCGTCCCCTTGTTTCATGGATGGGAAAGGAAATCAGGTCAAACGCTACAACCTTCCTGTAAGAGCCAGTATCAGCACGATCACGAGTATCAGTCCAAGCCCACCACTCGGGTAAACTCCCCATGACGAGCTATACGGCCAGACTGGCAAGGCCCCGACTAACAGGAGAATAAGAATGACTAATAGAATGGTTGACATAAATGACAATCCTCCTACGTGACTATAATTTTTTGTCAGAGTTTAGATTATCCCTGCGGACTTGAAGGGAGAGTGGCCAGTCGTTGACGGGCTGAGTCAACTTGAGAAGCGTTCGACGCGGCCAATCCCCAAACAGACAACGAGACATTTCAGCATCTACCGTTTCCGAAGGGTGTGAATTGTCAGCTTTTAAAATGGCCATCAGTTTTCCTCCATCTCTTTATCCGAAGATGTTTATGTCCCCGGGCCTCATCTCCTGTCAGGGAAAATTTTTATACCTTGACATGTCGATGTTCAGATATTTTTAATATCTCATTTCTACAGCCCTTTATCCTGTTAGACACCTGAGAAAAACCCTTGGTTGAATGGGCCGTAACCCTGGACTGGAAAAGCCCTTTTGGGCGGTTTTTCACTTAGACAAGACTTCCGACTCGCGGCTATACTTTTTTCGGTTTCGTTCATTTACGAAAGATTAGAAAAGTGTTTCATACCCTGTGTAAGCGCACGACAACGCCGTTGTCGTGCGATAAGAATACTGGACATGTGCCACGCATTTCTCATCAAAACATTTCAGTATCGGGCCTTGCAGATGAGTTTTCTTTGTGCTCAGAATCCTAAAAAAACGCCTCCAGAGAAGGTGATAGGTATCCCTGCCATGACACGTTTTCCAATTCTGGATGAAGCCGGACCCAGGAAACATCATTCGTTTCTTTTGTTCCGTACAAAAAGTGTGAAGGTATGATGACGATTCAGGAACGACTCAAAGCCGGTTCTCGTGCAACAAAAATGGATATCATCCTCCTACTCGCCATCAGCGGGCTCATCGGCGGAATTTTTGTGTTGGACCTGTTCACCAAAACAGGAGTCGCGATTGGCATGTTATACGTGAGTGCCATTATGATTACTCCATATTTGCCCCATGCAAAATCCCCATTCATCGTCGCCGGAGTCTGTACGGTCTTGGCCATCATTGGAGTGATCTATTCACCCGGCGTGAACGTGGTACATTCGGGCAGCACCATTGCCGGGAATGCTGCGGCCAATCGCCTCTTATCACTTTTTATGATTTGGTCAACGGCCCTCCTCACCTATCAATATCGTCAGGGAATGGAGGTCAGGCTTCGGTTAGCCTCTATCGTAGAAACCACCCATGACGCCATTATCGGACAAACACTCAAAGGGCAAGTGACCAGTTGGAACAACGGAGCCGAACAGATGTTCGGATATTCGGCACAGGAGAGCATCGGTCAGTTCATGACATTTCTTTTTCCACCAGACCGGATTGCCGAAGAAAAGGATATTCTGGAAAAACTTCATGGTGGGAAGCAGATTCAAAATTTTGAAACGATTCGACGCAGGAAAGACGGACAGGATATACCGGTGGCGCTGACCATTTCTCCTATTATCGACCGAAGAGGCAAGGTTATTGGTGCTTCGAAAATTGCTCGAAATATTTCCCAGCAAAAGGAGTTGGAAAATCTCCTGGCGGTACAAAATCTGACATTAGCCAGTCATGCGGCCTCTCTTAAGCAATCAAACGAGGATCTCGAACAATTTGCTTATATTGCCTCTCATGATCTCCAAGAGCCCCTCCGCACGATTCATGGCTTTACGCAGTTGTTGGCGGAACGCTATAAAGAACAATTGGACGACCAGGGTAAGGAATTTATTGGATTCGTGACCGATGGAGCGAATCGCATGCAAACCCTCATTCAGGATCTCCTGAAATATTCGAGAATTCAAGCCCAGGAACTGAACCCTGTCACGGTCAACGGCGAGGAAGTGCTCAATGAAATTCTCGGACATCTTCGCATGGTGATTGAGGACACTCAGGCCTTGATCACGCATGACCCACTGCCGATCATCCGGACCGATCGGTCACATTTTCAACATTTGCTCCAAAATCTGATTTCCAATGCCATTAAATTCCACGGCCCGAAACCTCCCCACATTCATCTCTCTGCACGGGAGGACGCCAACGAGTGGCTCTTTTCGGTCCGGGATAACGGGATTGGCATAGAATCGGAATATTATGAACGGATTTTTCTTCCTTTTAAACGACTTCATAGCAGGGACAAATATCAGGGCACCGGGATTGGCCTGGCAATCTGTAAGAAAATTATCGAGCGCCGGGGAGGTCGGATCTGGGTCGAATCCAAACCGGGAGAAGGGGCCAATTTTTCCTTTACCATTCCTAAATAAACCGGAGATGTCTCATGCATAATCCAATTGAAATTTTGTTAATTGAAGATAATCCGGCGGATATCCGTCTCACCCAGGAAGCCTTTCGGGAAGCACGCCTCCAGAATACTATTCATGTGGTTCAAGATGGAGTCAGCGCAATGGACTTCATTCGACAAAAAGCACCCTATCAACATGCTCCCAGACCGGACCTTATTCTGTTAGACTTGAACCTTCCGAAGAAGGACGGAAGAGAGGTTCTAAGGGACATAAAAGCCGATCCGCACACTCGCACGATTCCCGTTGTGGTGCTCACAACCTCCGAAGATGAAGAAGATGTGTTGCGTAGTTACGATCTTCACGCTAACGCCTATTTGGTCAAACCTATCGATGTCCTGCAATTCATCACAATGATTCGGTCCCTCGAAAGTTTCTGGCTCTCGGTGGTAAAACTCCCTCCAAAGGTGCCGGAGTCATGAGCGATCTCCCATCCCCTACGTATTCCATCCTGCTCGTGGAGGACAATCCTGCCGACGCAGAATTGGTGCGGGAGCGGCTGAAGGATGCCTCCGGCATGTCCCCCTTTCATATCACCCGCGCATCGACTCTGAACGAGGCTCTGACCATCCTTCACAGCACGCCATTTGACGTCATCCTTCTTGATTTAAATCTCCCGGAAACCAATGGCCTTGAAACATTGAAACGAATCCGGTCGGCCAATTCCGCCATTCCCCTTGTTGTGTTAACCGTGCATGAGGATGAACCGCTTGCCCTGGAGGCCATCAAATTAGGGGCACAGGATTATATCCCTAAATCTTCCATGAATGCCGTGTTGCTTGCCCGAATTTTGTACTATGCCATGGAACGGGAAAAGAATGAACGGATTCGCCGGGATAGCGAAAGAAAGTACCGGTTGTTTGTTGATGGCGCCACAGGTCTGGCCTTTATCATGCTTGATTTGGACGGGAAGATTACGCATTGGAATTCCGGAGCTGAGCGGCTTTTTGGGTACACAGAAGACGCGGCATTGCATAAACATTTTTCTATACTCTTTACCGCTGAAGACCTGCGCACTGGTCGTCCTGAAACCGAATTGCGGAGAGCGGAATCCCTGGAAAAAGGGGATGACGACAATTGGCTGGTACGGGCGGATGGGTCGCGATTTTGGGCCAGCGGCGCAGTGACGGCCATACGCGATCCCAACGACAAGCTGATCGGGTTTGCCAAGGTGGTTCGAGACAAAAGCGCTCAAAAAGATACCAGTGACAAATTAGCCGAATTGAATCGCACCTTGGAAGAACGCGTGATTCAACGCACTCAGGAACTTACCCGCAACCAGGAACGGCTACGCGCCATGGCGTCCGATCTCACCGTAACCGAACAACGGGAACGACGCCGGTTGGCGACGGACCTTCATGATTATCTGGCTCAGCTTCTTGTCGTCTGTCGATTGAAATTAAGTCAAGGTCAATCGATTTCCGATAAGGAAACCCTCCTAAAGGTGATTCAGGAGGCGGATACCCTCTTGGACCAATCCTTGACCTATACACGAACACTGGTCAGCCAACTCAGTCCGACCTGTCTCTATGAATTCGGACTCCATGCCGCTCTCGTCTGGTTGGGATCTGAAATGGGAAAACAGGGATTAACCGTCACCTTGAAAAGCACGGATGAGACGCCCACCTTGCCGGAGAATCAGGCCGTTCTCGTGTTTCAATCTGTTCGGGAACTGTTATATAACGTACTCAAACATTCCGGAGTGAATGAGGTGATGGTGAATCTGTCTCTGCAACAGGACAACCATCTGCTGATCGAGGTGAAGGATTTTGGCTGCGGGTTTAGCGAAAATCCTGAAGAGAGAAATGCGCAATCACCAACCCATTTTGGACTCTTTAGTATTCGTGAGCGATTGGAAGCCCTCGGCGGAGAAATGGTTCTCCATTCAGCCCGGCAGAAGGGCACTCAAGTCCTCCTACGTATTCCAATAGAACACAGCACTGAGGATCTCCAACCACGCCTTGTCAAACCGGTTCCGGTGCAAGCCATCAGGAAGACTCATGCTTCCCGTCCTCCTTCAGAAAAAATTCGCATTCTTCTCGCGGATGATCATAAGATGGTCCGTGAGGGGTTTTGCCATATCCTGAACTCCCAAGTGGACCTCGAAGTCGTGGGAGAGGCAGAGGATGGGAAACAAGCGATTACCAATTGTGAATCGCTTCGCCCCGACGTGGTGGTGATGGACCTTCATATGCCCGGCATGGACGGGCTGGAAGCCATCCGAAGAATTAAGCAACAAATCCCGGAAACGGTAATTATCGGATTGTCTGTGTACGACACTCCTGACGTGGCCCGTTGGTTCCAGGAGGCAGGGGCCGAGGCTTTTGTGACTAAGGGAGGACCCGCTGAAACCTTGGTGACCATCATTAGGAAATTTTCGCATCAAAAAAAATCCGCCTAGCCTTCTTCCTCATTTCTTGTTGACATTTTCCACCATTAAACTGACTCTTTTTTTTGTGACGGGAAGGCTCTCTCCGGTCAAAATCTGATAGGCCTGCAAGACCGTGTTAACGGGAGAAATCTGCATGAGAAAGGGAGTCTGCCAATCATTATCTTCAGCGAACCGATCTTCAGGAATAATCACTCTTTTGATATGTTCCGCATAGGCAGCCTGGATTTTCAATGGTATTCCTCCCACCGCCCCAATATGACCATCACGGGTCACTTTCCCGGTCATCACTCGACTGAGGAGGATTGGGTTATCGTTGGCCATAGCGAGAACCACCAAGCTCACCATGGCCGTAAGGCTATCTCCGTAAATCGTCACACCAGGCTTAGGAAATTTAAGAAATATATCCCAGGTTCTTGGATCGAGGCCTGCAACCCGCGCCGCAGCGACGATTCCCGAATGGATGGCCACCTGCGTATAAGGAGAAAATTTTCCCGGTCCGCTCGAGAATGCCACATTCAGCGCTTCTTGTCCTTCCTGTTTGCGAAACGATATTCCAAGTTTGGCCACAATCCCTATTGGTTGGCGATTCTGGTCCAAGGTTGTCCCCAGAAAGGTCACCGTTTGCTGCTGCCAGAAAAACTGTTCAGCCTCAGCAGACTGGGGGAAAGAGCAGAACCAGACGAGAGGGATCGCCCAGGCCACAACCTTGGGGATCAGAGCCGTTTTAATAGATTTTTCCATAGATTATTTCTCCGAAACCGGCAAATACGGGATAATGTATTCTCGTTTCCCTTCAACCCTCTGGTCGACATACTGATCGAAAATGCCATCTCGATTAGCGTCTACCCAATAGAATAATGGCCATTCCTCGGTTTCAACCACCGTGTTCCAAAATTTGTTATTTTCATAAAAAATAATTTGACGGGCCGTTTTATAATCGACGATGCCATCTCCCTTTAACGAATACTCCCGGATGTAGAGTCCGGTGATAATATTCACGTCTTCATTAATGAGATTCGCTTCACTGGGTTCATTCGGCATATCGGCAGCAGCTATTCCGCTCCCCACCAACCCCAGGCTCAGAAGCAGTCCACAGATCCAGCAAATACCGCATTTGTTATTGTTCATGAGTTCAGTTCCTCATTGTGCCCCTTGTTGTAGTCTGACCCAGACGGGTTTTGCCTGCGAGAACGAAGTCCGATCGCGCTCCCAGGCTCTTCCACCTGGTTATGCCGTCATGGCCAATCCATTGACACGTTGACGCGCCTGAGGCAGGGAGTCCATTGCAGAAGCCACGGCCTGATGTGGGACCATCCGGTTCAGCAGAATAAAAGGGTCGATGACATCCCCACATTGAATACAGTGCCGCGCCTGAAACTGAAAATCTTCATAATCGGAATAAATATCCATATAGGTCTCCTCGACCATGGTCCCTCCGCACCGTGAACAATGGGGTTGTTGCATTTGTTTAACCAGCTGAGGAAAAACATCAGGATACTCCGTTCGAATGGCCTCTAAGGTAAACGTTTGCATAAAGCCTCCTTCAAAATAGGGTGAGAATTGATGATCATGTGCTGACTGTAAATTCTCACCCTGAAAGCGACTACTACTGAAAACCCTGGGTCTAGACGGGAAGATCCCTTGAATAACCCTGAATGGATGAGAAACTGAATGACGTGAATGAGGAAGTGAAAGATGGCATAAGGGCTCTGGAATGACCTTGGGCCCATCACGCGTACGACATGCCCGGAGCCGTGCGTTGATGTTGACGCCAGCCACAGTCATCGAATCTGCAGGTTTTTGCATGGATGCGATCCGCACATTCTCTGAGAAAGGCGCCGACCATGACACAAAATCCGCCTCACTTAAGAGACGATGTTCAAGCCCTGACTGGTTTGACAAAAGAAATCGGGGAGCGAAGGCGATACACAGACCCGGTCGTGTATCGGGAATCTGGACATCTCCACTGGTTCATGCACACTTGAAAGAATCTTTTCAGTAAAAGCAGATGATGGTTGAAGCGGAAGGTAGGATAAACATGTCAACGTCCGAATGAGGGCCCATGAAGTTCAACCTATTTCGTTTGACTGTCCCGGATGACTTCGGCAAAGGCAATAAAGGAATCCCCTTTGGTAACATATTGATCTCCTCCGGCCTCAAAAAAGGCCTTCGTCACGATCTCATCCGCATGCATGGACAATCCCATGACATAGATTGACGGCTGCCGGGCTTTAATGAGACGGGTAGCTTCAATGCCGTTCATGACCGGCATATTGATATCCATCACAACAACATCAGGTTGAAGCGTTTGCACACAGTTGGTGGCTTGCTCCCCGTTTTCGGCTTCTCCGACAACTTGAATATCGTGACAGGCATTCAACAATGTGCGCAATCCTTCACGAAATATGGGGTGGTCGTCCGCGAGAACGACCTGAATGTTTTCCTTGATTTTCTTTGGACCCTGCGCAGGCACCGCCGGAGAAGACGACTGCCGAATTGGCTCACCATCATCTTCCTTAACGGAAATGGGCACCTTGAGCAGTACTCGAGTGCCCTCCCCGATGGTTGAATGAACCTTACATTGACCTCCAAGACTTTCCACCCGCTCTTGAACATTTAAAAGGCCGAACTTCTGCAACGGGAGTAGGGTTTCACGAATCAAGCTCAGGTCGAACCCACATCCGCAATCCGCCACTTCTATGCCAATGAACTCCGATGAGAGTTGAGTGATGACGATGGCGGCTTCATGGGTTTGAGCATGTTTTATCACATTCAGCAATAGTTCCCTCACGACCTGATACAGGATTATCGAGACGGATTCGGACGGGCGAAACGAACCTTCATCAAGCTGAAGGGTCACCGTGACGTGTAAATCGTACCGGATCATTTTTTCAGCCAACCATCGGAGTGCCGCCAGGAGTCCGAATTCATACAGAATGGGCGGACTGATTTGAGGGATGAGATCACGAGTGTATTGCAATGCTCCATCCAGCGATTCTTCGATTTCCTGAACAAGAGAGGTTTGCGGTTCAGGTAGACTCGCTTGTTGCAACTGACTGATTTTCATTTTCCCCACAACTAATAACTGGCCCAAATAATCATGCAGTTCGGTGGCCATGCGTCGACGTTCACGTTGTTCGGCCAGGATAAGTTCTGAAGACAGTTGGCGAAGCCGTCGTTGATGCTGAACGACCGCTTCTGTGCGTTCCTCTACCCGTTCTTCCAGTGACTGTTTCATCATTTCCAGTTGGCTCTCGATCCCTTTCCGGTGAATGGCATAGGCCAGAATATTCGCCATGGTTTCCAGGAACTCCACATCGTCCTCTCTGAATTCTTTTCTCGAGGCGGTATGCACGCCGAGGACCCCGTGAGGTTTGCCTTCCTGGTCCCGGATGATACAACTCATGCCACTCACCACCTGATGATCAATCAGGAGGGAAGGACCGGAAAACCGGCTTTCCCGGGATAAATCCGTGACAATAACCGGCTTGTCGCTCATCAGCGTATAGCCCGCCTGGGAATTTTGATCAGTGCTCACAACGGCGTGGCCGACCAGCCCCTCCTTCCATCCAACTCCCGCACGCAGGAGGAGGGACTGTTCTCCGGGCAATATTTCCAGGACCTTAGCCATTTCAACCGGTAAGGTCAGACTCAGAAGCCTGACACATTCGTTCATGACCTTGAGCAAATCCCTTTCCTGAAGGGCGAGCTGTCCGAACGCCGCCAACACCTTCTGTTGTTGGGAAAAACGAAGCACTTGACCTTCCACATTGCGAAGATACGTGATGTCCACAAAGGTCGCCACGACCCCCTCGCACTGATGGCCCTGGGTTGTGTAGGGAGTAATCCGCGCAAAATACCATTGAGGCTCTTGGTCGAAATGAAGTGTTTTTTCCACGGGCTTTGACGTCTGAAGCACTTTCTGGATCATCGTCATTAAGATGTCATTCCGGAAAAATGAGGCCAATTGGTTAATGGGCCGGCCAAGGTCGGTGTCCAAAAACTGGAAAAGTTTTTGAGCCGCCGGGCTATATTTCTGAATACAGCATTGTTTATCCAGGAACAATGTGGCGATGTCCGTCGTCCGGAAAAGGTTTTCCAAATCGCTATTGGCGCGGTCCAGTTCGTCCACCTTCCCTGACAGTTGGGCATTGACGGTTTCTAACTCTTCATTAATCGACTGCAATTCCTCCGTAGTCGTTTGCCGCTCTTCATTGGCGGATTGCAATTCCTGGTTCACCGACATCAATTCCTGGTTGGAAGATTTTAATTCCTGGTTGGACGTCTCCAACTCTTCCATGGCCGCCTGCAAATGTTCCCGGGTCGTGTCGATCTCCTGTTCCAATTCGCGAATCAGGTGGCGTTCGTCCGGCGAGGGTTTCTTCCGGGCTTTGGAAGGTTTTGGCGTCATGCCTTGCTCGCGGAAGACCACCATTAGCAAGTCGGACATCTGCTTGGCATGAAAAAGAGGACGGACAATGACATCCAGATAGTGAACCTCGTTAGGCATGCTCAAACGGATTTTGGGGTGAACCACTTCCTTCCCGGTCTTCACCGCCTTGAAAATTCCAGATCGCAAGGGCATCCGCAAATCCGGCTTGACCATATTGATCACATTCACATTTAACGATCCGGAGGGAAGCTCCAGATACTTCCTGGTCTGGCCGGAGACGTATTGCACCTGGCAATCTTTATCGATCAACACCGCGGCGGGGCCATACTCCTGTCTGACCAATTGATCAAAAGTTTCTGTGATGGTTTCCTGCATAGCGGGGAATAGTGTTGTTGTCGGATTTGGGATGTTCCCACGCGGTCCACCAATGGGAAAATTGGGAGAGGTGCGGCGCCGGATGCTTCTTGATTGAAAAATCCGAAAACGTTTATTCACGGCCTGGAATAATCGGGATTGCTCTGCCGCCTGTTCCGAGGCCCCGAGAAACAGATACCCGCCGGGGTTGAGGGCATAATGAAACACGGAAAACATCTGGTTCTGAAGGTTCGACTCCATGTAGATCAGCAGATTCCGGCAGGAAATGAGATCCATCCGAGAAAAAGGCGGATTGCCGACGAGATTATGAAAGGAAAAAATGCACAAATCGCGTATACCCTTGCTGACCCGATAGAAGCATCCGTCTGGTTCAAAAAACGAAGCCAGCCGGTCGGGTAGTACATCTTCGCGGATGCTCTCCGGATATCGTCCACGGCGTGCATGGTCCAATGCCCGTTCATCGATATCCGACCCAAAAATTTGAATGGGGATACCCAGATTTTCCCGATGGAGGTATTCATGAAAGAGGATGGCGAGCGAATAGACTTCTTCTCCGGTCGAACAGCCGGGAACCCAGATCCGGATTGGGTGGCCGGATTTTTTGGATTTCACGATCTTGGGAACGATCATCGAGGAGAAAAACTCAAAGGCGTTCGCGTCTCTAAAAAATTGCGTCACCCCGATCAACAGTTCATTAAACAGGCATTGGACTTCATCCGGGTCTTCCCTCAATCGTTTAACATAGGTCGTGGGGGACGCAATGTGAAGAATCTGCATGCGCCGTTGGACCCGCCGACCCATCGTATCCCGTTTGTAATGATGAAAATCGTGTCCGGTCCGACGGAGCAGATGCGAACAAATCGCGTTTAAGTGATTCAGGGTGTCTGAACGAAGGGTGTCCAGTCCCTTCCCCTCCCGTACTCCGTGCAAATACTTGGCGTATTGGATGAGCACCTGTGCGATGTCTTCGACCGGTAAAATATGATCGATCAATCCGGCCGAAATGGCGCTCCCCTGCATACTGGGGAATTGGGCCGTTTCTGCAGATTGGGCAATGGTGAGCCCTCCATGCTCCTTCACTGCTCGAAGCCCGAGTGCGCCGTCCGACCCCGCGCCTGAAAGAATCATCCCGAGGGCCAAGGGACCTTGATCTTCGGCCAGGGACTGAAAAAATTGGTCGATGGAAGTACGGAATCCATGGGCTTGAGACGGCCGGGTAACCCGCAAAAAGCCTCCTTCGATCGTCAATTGTAAATCAGGAGGAATGATATAGATTTGATTGGGTTCAACTAATCTTTCATCCATCGCGACGTGAACTGGCAGAGAGGTCTTCCGCGCCAGCAATTCTGGTACCAGGCTCTCACGATCGGGAGCCGGGTGCTGGATTACCACAAATCCCATTCCGGCATCGGCGGGAAGTGATGAAAAAAACCGGGACAACGCGTCGAGCCCTCCGGCGGAGGCGCCAATCCCGACAATGGGATAGGCATTGGCCTGTGCATCCACCCCTCCTTTATGGGGACGGGAGGAGCGAGCCCGTGTTGACGAAGAAGGCTTTTGGGTGCTTAAGGGCCTTCGTGTTTTTGTTGGGGCAATCGGCGAATTTTTCGGTAAGGGATTGGACGAGGATGCGGATCGCACCTTGGACGGTTTTTTTTTGGAAGCCACAAAAGTCCTTATTTATAGCCGAGGGGGTGAATACTAGCCGAGCAAAGGGTTTCACTGAAAGAGGCCGGATCTCCAAAGATCACCTTCATCCCCATTCCGTCTACATCCGACCCGTTCGGGCAGGAGATAAATTTAACACCAATCACCGTTCGAGGTTGCGTCGTGAATTTCCATCCGACGGTAGGAATCTATGCGTAAACGTCCCTTAATGCTTTGCACACCTGTTGTGTGTTTGAAAATATGTATTGAGTCTTGATGTTCTGACGCCGGTTGTCTTTCTAAACCGATGATACCCTGGCAGAAGGTACCCGTCCCTTTTCGAAAGAGCCCATCAGGTTTTCAACGCGGGCACCTGCTCCTGGTAACTGGAAATCCCCTTGTAACACTTGACCGAGCTCCTCCTGGGTGTGAATCGTGCCGGCCAACTCCAGGATTCCTGCCTCTTTCAAATATGATTGTATGGAAGGCTCCAGGTTAAAAAGAAACACCCCCTTCCCTTTTTCCCTGGCTTTAAACACAATTTGGAAAATCGTCCACGTCCCAACGGAATTCACGCACGACAAAGATCCTAAATCAAGAATGAGTAAGGGAACCGGGGAGGACACTACATGCTCCAGTAGTAAATCTGTTCGATTTAAATTCGGTGTATTAATACTGATATCCACCGTGAGTGTGAGGACCACCAATTGACCAGGGGTGCTAATGGTGCATTTCATAACACTGACCTCCCTTACGCAGTAACAATGAATACAATTTGATAAAACTATTAAGACATCCACGCAATTGTAGTCATTCCTGGTCTTTCCACTACTCCCTATATCCCTTGAGGGTAATTACTTAATGCCATCAATGGAAACATCTTCCCCTCTCATGACAAAACTCCTAACAAGGTGAGTTGGATTGAAATGTGAGTGATCCGAAGACCCTAACCGGCCTTCCATTTGTAAGGTCTTACGCGAACTCTGGGAGGTGAACGTTCAGGATGAAGAAGCCTGTGGTTTTCCAACCCGCAACCGGTTGATGACAATCGAGGCCCCTGCCTCGAAAGCCTGCTGTTCGGCAATGAGCCGCTGGTGTATATGCTGAACTGATCCGGACAAGGTCGCTTTCCCATCGTCCACCGTCGCCACAATATCCTGGCTTGATAAGAATGGGCTCCACCAGACCTGGTTTTCGAAATCGAGTTGAATTTCCCAATCCGTTTTTTCGATTTCGGATGTTGAAAAGTTGATATGATTGGTCAGAGTCTTCACGCCTCGAATCCGGGAAGCCAGGTTCTCGGCATGATTTCGTTCATAAATCGAATCGACGGTCCCCGTCAGCAGGGCCGCTCCCTTTTTCACCGATGCCTCAATGGCGAAGTTCTCCAAGACAGGATCGCGTGAAAACGCCGCCAATAACCGGGCCTGAATATCGGCATCCTTGGGAGAAACGCTGGACTGGACTCTAATGAGATTGTTCACGGATCGAACCCCCACGGTGTGGTTCGCATTTTGCTCAGCCTCACGTCTCATGGACAGAAATGGCACATTACCTGTCAGCGTCACCATCCCATTTTTTACCGCCACGTGGATCTTGAATGGAGTAACACGGCGGTCATAAGCCAGCATTCTCTGAATAGCATCGGCCACTTCCTGATCCGTAAACTTGGGACGCTGAGTACGCATCATCCGGTCCGGCGACACCCAATTGACGGTGATGCCACGGACATCCACGTCATGAACACCTTCAACCCACGCCAGTTCGCCAACCCGTTCTTTTTCATATGCGCTTCCCACCTGTCCCGTCAGAATCGCATGGCCCTTTTCCACCTGAACGTTCACTAGGGATGGGTTGACCACCCAGACATCAAAGGCAAGACGTTGCGTGATTTCCTCCTTCAGGACCGGATCTGCCCTGTCTCGCACCCTATCGACAGTCAGTTCGTCCCGTACTTCGCGAATGCCCTTGACCATTTTTGCCAAATTAAGCGCCGTCTGTTTTTCTTGCCTGGAGTGCACCCGCCCGTTCAAGGTGACGACCCCTTTTTGGACATCAAGATGAATGTCATCGCGCTCTACCACAGGATCTTCAAGAAACAGGTATTCAAGGTATTCCTTGAGAGCCAAATCTTTTGTCGTGCCAACTGGTCCCACCGTAATGCGATCGATCACCCCACGAACTCCACGAATCCCCTGTGGCAGGGCCGTTGCCCGCTGTTGGGTCCAAAGACTATCGGCTGTCCCGGTAAGAGTGGCTACGCCATCTTTAACCGTCACGTCGATTGATGAAAATGATTTGCGATCTACCCGGGACAATTGATTTTTAATGGCGACGGCAATACGGGTATCAGTAACGTTTTCAACCTCTTCTTGAGCAACCTCAGAAGAATTTTCCACAGCCTCAGCGGCTATCCCAATGCCCACCATCAGGCCGAAAGCCAAAGAACATATGGCAGCGTGCAATAGCAAACGCATAGCCCCTTTTACCTGGAACATGAAGAAGAACGGTGTTGGATACAATGAGGAAAAGCCCCGGGAATGTCAGTTGACAAATTTGGCGGGCCTGAACAGAAATTGTCCTGAATTCGAAATCTGCTTTGAGGCTCAGCTGAATTTTTGGTGCACCCGGACGATTTCAACAATCATGCGATAGAGTTCCTGACTGGCTGACTCTTTACATAAATATCCTGCCGCACCGGCTTCACGCATGGCTTGTTCCGTTTCTTTATCCTGACGGACCGACAACCCGATCACCTGAATTTTGGAGTTGTTGTGACGAATCTGCCTGGTGGCTTCAATCCCATTCAATTTGGGCATATTAATATCCATGACCATCACATCGGGCAGAAGAGATTCGGCAAGACGGATGGCCTCAATCCCATCCCCCGCTTCCCCGACAACCTCGACATCGGGAAAGGCGTCAAGCAGACTTCTCAATCCCTGTCGAACCACGGCATGATCATCGACAAGAATGATCCGGAAGGTTGAGGACGATTGCGGACTTGAGTCCTGATCGGTTCCCCTGCCTACCAGAGGGGCGAAATCTGAAGAAGGTAGGGCGGCATTCGGTTGCCCCTGATCAGGCAACAACACATACAAGCGAATGCGTGTCCCTGCACCAAAACTGGAGTCTATGACCATCCGCCCCCCTATCAAGGCCATGCGTTCCCGAATACTGAACAGTCCGAATTGATTGGACGAATGGATGTGGGTATCAATCAGGTGGGGATCGAAGCCAACGCCCTGATCCGAAATTTCCAGGCAGATCTCATCGGGTGAGAAAAGAGAAACGGCCAGATAGACTCTGTCCACCCCGGCATGTTTCACCACGTTCATCAAGAGTTCCCGAACGGATTGAAACAAGAGAACCGCCTCATTCTCGGCGAGCGTCAGATGGTCACGCTCTATGTTGAGTTCCACCGATAGCCCAAATTGCTTCATATCCTCCGCCAACCATCGCAACGCCTCTAGCAATCCAAATTGATACAGCACGGACGGCACCAGTTGTGCCACCAGAGAACGTGTATAGCTAACCGATTGGTCGAGAATGCGATCAATTTCCTGAAGAACCGGGAGCATACTTCCCTCTGGACCCACGGTCTGCTCGAGTCTATTGACTCGCAACCGGCATGCCACGAGGAGCTGAGCCAGAAAATCATGAAGTTCTTCGGCGATCCTGCGCCGTTCCCGCTGTTCCGTCAGAATCAGTTCGCCGACGAGTGCCTGCAGGCGCGATTGATTATGGCGCAGTTCCTCCGTGCGTTGAGCGATCCGGTTTTCTAATTTGGCCGTGAGGTGTTGGAGTTGCTCCTGCATCGTTTTTAATTCGGTAATGTCCGTATTGGTGCCGATCCATCGCACCACCTCCCCATCCTGATCCCGAATGGGCACGGCCCTGGAGAGGAACCACCGGTATTCTCCTTGTCGGCTCTTGAGAGGAAAGGTGTCTTCCCATATTTGGCCTGTTTGAAAACACCGGTAGATTTTCTCAACCACCCGGTCGACATGATCGGGATGATGGACACGCTTCCAACCCCACCCCTCCATGTCCTTGAGCGTGGTCCCGGTATATTCGTACCAGCGTGCGTTGTACCAAAAGATCGTTCCGGTCGAATCGGCCATCCAGGCCAATTGGGAAATCGTATTGGCAAGCGTGCGAAACCGGTCTTCACTTTCCTGGTGTTGTGCCTCGATTTCCTTCTGGTAGGAAAGGTCCAGCACTAAACCGACATACCCCATATATCTACCGTCCGGGGCAAACCGTGGGGAGGCTGAATCCAGAACATGGTGATACTCACCACGTCTATTACGAAGGCGGTATTCAAGTCGAACGGCATTTCTTTTTTTATTCGCTTCATGAAACGCCTGTTGAACGGAGAGACGATCGTGAGGGTGAAGAGCAGACAGCCATCCCTCACCCATGCCGGTTGCCTCTGTCTGACCGGTAAAGTCGTACCAGGTTTGACTCAAAAAAACACAATTTCCGTCAGCATCCGTGATCCAGGTCATGACTTCGGGATGGTGGGCCAGATGCTGGAAGCGTGATTCATACTCGATCGCTGCACGACGCATTGTTGCCAATCCCAGTGTTTTTTTGACTCTGGCTAGAAGTTCTTTTGCCGAAAACGGCTTGACGAGATAGTCGTCCGCACCGGTCAGAAGCCCATCTATTTCGGCCTCCTGCCCGGCTCTGGCCGAAAGGAAAATAAACGGTGTCGACTGCAATTCCTGATTGGCCCGAAGACGTGTCAGTAACTCGAGGCCATCAATGCGGGGCATCATGATATCACTCAAAACAAGTTGGGGACGGATTGCATGAACCTGCTCCAAGGCTTCCTGCCCATCGCAGGCCGAGACCACTTCATATTCGGCACGCAATAATCGCGTCAAATAATCCCGCATATCCCGATTGTCTTCCACCAATAAAACGATGGGACGTGACTGATCCGTCCTCGGCAAGGATTCTCTTTCCTCAAGGAGAACTTTTGGACGGGTCAGTTCGTGGCTTGTTTCTCCGGCCCATTGACCGGATTCCAGGATGAAGGTCGTCACCAAACTCTTGTCGGCCTGTTCTGTCGGGGTATGGCATACCTGCTCCTGCGGAAGATGATGAAACCCGAAGGGCAATGTCACGGTAAACACACTCCCCCTTCCTGGCTCACTATCTACATAAATCTTCCCGCCATGGATCTGCACCAGCCCTTTCACCAAGGCCAATCCGATTCCGGTCCCCTCAAACGTTCGCCCCAGGGATTCCCTGGCCCTGAAAAACCGCTCAAAGACATGAAGAAGCGTCTCCCGGCTCATACCGACACCGGAATCCTCAACACGGACATCCACGCATTCAGCGTGTTGAATAACTTCCACGGAAACACGCCCTTTCATCGTGAATTTAAAGGCATTGGACAGTAAGTTCAGAATGATTTTTTCCCACGCGTTCCGGTCAACGAAGACCGGTTTGGACAATGGTGGACAGGTGACGACAAAATCCAGACCGGCTTTTTTCATCACCGACTCAAAGGACGAAGCCAGGTCATTCGTCAATCCGCTTAAATCCACCGGTTCAAACAACGCTTTCATCCGGCCCGCTTCCAGGCTGGAAAAATCCAAAAGGGTATTAACCAGTTTCAACATCCGGAAGGTATTGCGATGGGCCATTGCCAATGCCGCGGCAGAATCCGTGGTTTTGGGATTCATGGCCTCATCCAATGCACCGAGAATCAGTGTCAGCGGCGTACGAAACTCATGGCTCACATTACTGAAAAACTCGGTTTTCGCCCGGTTCAGTTCCGCCAAGGCTTCCATTCGTTTCCGCTCGTTGGTCCTGGCCTGCGCACGATTTATCCCACCCGAAATTCCCTTGGCGAGCAGATTCAGAAACTCACGGTACCTGTCGTCTATCGCCAACCTCGAACTGATCCCAACGATCAGGTAGCCGGATTTTTTTTCTGTCTCCCACGACTCCAATGGCAGCACCATCCCCTGGCGAGACGGCTCCGGCCAGGCCCCTCCCGGAACATCCAGAGAGACGTCAACGGGAAACACGGTCTCTTCACACCTATCCGACAATGAAAGTGGCCACCACGGCTGAGGATGGCACATGTCTCCGTCCATCGTGATTTGAAGTGGAGTCAGGCGTGAATCCGCCTCCAAACCTGATTGTGCGGCGAGAGACAGAGCACGTTGTTCATCATTCCACAAATAGATAAGACTGAATGGGATATCAAAGGGATTGTCCGTGAGAACCCCAGCCGATAGCCGGCACACCTCTCCCACAGAATCAGCTTCTTCGGTCACCGCGGAAATTCGCCTGAGAGTATGAAGCCTCCGGCCTTTTAAAACCTGGCTTGTTTCTTCCGTGACGGCGCAAAAGAGCCCCAATATGGCCTCTTGTTCGTTCCTGATTGGACTATACGAAAAGGTAAAATAGGTTTCTTCTAGAAACCCGTACCGCCTCATAAAAAGCGGCAGCTCCTCATTCCACGTGGCGCGGCCTTCTTGAAAGACCGTTTGCACTTGGGGATCGATGACCTCCCAGATATCGGCCCAAATGTCGGAAGCCGATTCACCCAGGGCCGTCGGATGCCGGTTCCCCAGCATCGGAATATACGCATCATTATAAATGTTGATCAGATGCGCTCCCCACCAGACAAACATGGGATATCTCGAATCAAGAATTATCTGTACAGAGGTTTTGAGCTGAGGAGGCCATGTGGCCATGTCTCCCAGGGGAGTATTCCGCCAATGTTTGTTCCGAATGAGTTGTGCCATCCGGTTTGATGACATGATGGACCAGGTCCTTTTACCTAGAGGTGACTATCAGTCTGACGACAGAGACAACGGGTGTCCTGTAGAACGTGCCCGGGTAGACAACATCAACCGTATCACCCCGACACACCCCTTTCAGTTGATAAATCATGACTTTTTTGCCCTTTTTTGGGGCATGCTTCTCTGACGGTCCAGCTTTCATTTCTTCATGGGGCCTGACGGGGTCGACGACCTCCCTAGGGTTGGTATCCAAAGAATCAAGGGATTTTAACAGTACAGAATTGGAGGCCATTTCATTAATTTGTCCAACATGACGGCTTGATTAAATATGAGGAGTTTACATTTATGTTTAAATCTTATTTCATCCCCAAGCAAGGAGGCCGACCTTGAAAACTTTATGCCCATCCACCAACGGTGTGATTAATACCCCTGAAGAATTCAAGCAGTTCATTCCCGCTAATTTTTCCTATTTCCTTGAACGTTCTTCGGGCCTTATCCGGCGTATTTTGCAAGACATGGGGCAATGGGCGGATAATTCGGCACACGAAAAATTATTGCTTCGCCTTTCGTTTGATCTTGTGGAACGGTTCATCGAATACTGTCCATCACAACTCCCGTGCCGGCCTTCCCTGCTGTTGGATGGATTCATATCAGATTTTTTTGGAAGACCTCAAGAATCTAAAGCCGCATCAACCTCCAATCCGGTTTTGTACCGGTTTCTGGATGGACTGCTCAATCGAGCCGTTCTCAGTCGGGATGCCTTGATCTGTTTGTTCTATCATTTTTACGGCATGAAGCCGGTCGAGGTCGGATTCCTTCTTGGGTTAGAGGAGGGCCAAACTCAGCGCATCTATAAAAACTTTGCGCGATGGCGGCAAAAGGGGTGGTTCCAGGCTGTGGAAGAGGTTGGATTAACCACACAAGACATTCAATCATTGGTGGAGAAGCAGGTTGCCGACCCTGAAGCGTTCCAACAACAGGTTCGGGACAATTTGAAGGAATTGTTGCCGTTTTATCGAAAAAGTGATCCCCCGTACTATCCATGTCTGGAAGACACCAAATGGCATGAGATGTTCAGAGAGGGTTATGGATTTGACTACCGAATGTGGCATTTACCCCTCTGTCTTTCCTGTATGAATGTCATTACCCTGGTTGGCGACTCATTTCTCCTGAATCCCGATGTTACGCTGAATTTTCATGTCTCGCCTCATTCGTTGAAGGAGGAAGAGTTTCTCTGGCCAGGTTCAGGGGCCAAAAATTTTTCTGCGGATAAAACCCGTCACCGGTTTTCTCGGGAACTTCAGATGGCATAAGGTCCATTTAAAGGAATCGAGAGAAGATCTCATATATCGTCGGGATCGGGATGGATGAGCAGACTTTTCGAGCCGTGCCTAACGGGATTTTGACTAGTCCTCCATTTTTGAACATCAATCCTGCTTGGCAGGAAAATGCGCAACCAGCTCACTACATGCCTGAAGAAATAACCTGGGGTTAAGCGGTTTTTCAAAGGTATAGGAGGCTCCCAGCAGATGGGCAAATCTTTTAATATTGACACCTGGTGCTCGATCAGCCGAGAATGTCGCAATGATCGGGGGATGACTTTCTTTCGAGGTAATTTCGGCAATAAGCGAAAACCCGCTCTTCTGCGGGAGAAATAAGTCTAGGACGACGAGGTCCACGCTTTGTTGTTTATAGAGACTGATTCCATCTGAAAGATTTCCGGCAGCAATAATTTTTACTCCATTCCGATGGCAGATACGTTCTAATGACTCTTGTGAATCGGGATCGGAGTCAATAACAAGAAGAATACTCATCACGGTCCGTTAGGCAAAACAGGCAATAACCCAAGCCCTCCAATGCCTCAGATACGATTCCGAAGTCACGAGTAACCTGGTCCCACCATTGCGTTCTCCCTTCAGCTGAGTTTTCTCTCCATCATCGGGGAAGTCAAAATTTTTGCGAATCATCAGGAGGTTGTCATCCAATTCTGTTTCCGCAGTCGAAGAAATTGAACGGTCTGAGGAAGGGCCTGCTTCATTCCAATTTTAGATTCTGCAACTGGGCCAGGAGTTATGGCGGTGGACACGGAATATTCTCCCGACCTCCGGGGCAGGGTATAGACATCCCACCTGGGGTAAGGAGTCCTTTCGGATTGGTCGAATCGAACGCCACCCCAGGGTTGCAATGAATAGATAAAGGCAGTCCCTGAAGAATCCCCGGCAAGAGATTCCCCATCCCGAAATGGCTGTTGTAAATGGCAGGGGACAGCATTTGCCCACAAATTTCCGACGATAGGTGATTCTTGAGGCCCGAAGAGCAGGCCTGCGATCCATGCCCCCAGCACAAAAGGGAGAACGATCAACACCTTTCGCCCCTCACCATATCCGGCACGTAGTTGAGTTCTTATCATCGGCATCTCCACCATCACTATTCCTCATGAACGGGTGTCAGGGTTTTTTGTCTAGAATGAGCATTACCATATATATGCCAATTAACAAATGGACATTTGTTTTCCTTTTCTCATGAAGCCTGTCCGGAAATCGACCGCAATGGATACCTGGCTTGATTGGGGTCACAGGACAATCGGGGAAAATTCTGGGCTGGTGACGCTGCCTGAATGAAAACGGGCCCGGGCCATTTCTTTAACCTGAAATGCCCCGGGCCCGTTGAAAAGTCCAACACAGCTTTTTGAAT
>DOFS01000071.1 GCA_003523945.1 Nitrospiraceae bacterium
AACACGAGAAGGACCGGACCCACGATGAGAAAGAGGACTTCGCTCCCCTCGTTCATGGCTCCCAGCACGTCTCCCGTAATACCTCCAAACTTCCTGGACATCCACCAGACTACAAAACGAACCACCAGGCACACGCCTATCATGAGCATAACCGCTATGACCATATCGAACATTCCCCACAACCCCAACCCCACAACCATTGTGGCCACCAGCACATCCCGCCACCACACCGTCCGGATAAACTGCGCAGCCAATCCTTCCGGTCGTGGATAGACAACACCCCAGCAACCGATCACCATCGCCCATCGCCCAATAGCCGGCATACAGAACAACATGCCCTCTCGAAATCCCACGGGCAGAGACAGAAGTCCGGCATAGCGAAGCCCAAGAATCAACATCAACCCTGTGGCCCCGAGGGCCCCGATGCGGGAATCCCGGAGGATCGTGAGCCGATACTCGGGATCTCTTCCCCCGGAAAGTGCATCGACCGTATCCGCCCAACCATCAAGATGGAGACCTCCCGTGACCAACACGTAGAGAGTCAGAATCACCATATTCAAAACCACGGGAGGAAAAAGGCTCTCCAATAGACGATCGATCATCACAAGGCTCGTGCCAAGCAGGAATCCAATAAGAGGAAACCAGTGAAGTGAGGCTCCAAACGTTCCGGAAGAGATCTTCGACCCCGAACACCCTGGAAGGGGAATGATCGTAAGAAGTTGCCAAGCCAAAGAAAACGAAGCCCATAGACCTCTCATGCCATTTCCGGGAACGGTCGCACGGCCTCATTGACGCCGGCACTTTCGAACGTGGCCATTTGCGTCAAACAGGCCAAACTCGAGTAAAGCAATCCGATGGCCAAACAGGCTCCTGTGCCTTCTCCAAGCCGAAGATCCAAATCCAACAGCGGTTGAAACCCTAACGAATTCATGGCCAAACGATGGCCGGGCTCTGCAGAAATATGGGAAGGAATCAAATAGGCATGGCAATGCGGAGCCAGGGCGACGGCCAGTAAGGCGGCGGCCCCGGTAATAAACCCATCCAGGATCACAGGCACGCGATATGCCGCTCCACCCACAAGAATCCCCACCAATCCGCCGATTTCAAATCCTCCGACCTTCGCCAGCACATCCAAAGGATCGTGAGCGTCGGGTGAATTTTGCTGGATGCTGCGCTCAATCACCTGAACTTTTTTCGCCAATTGCAACGCATCCACTCCTGTGCCTTTCCCGGTTACCTCGGCCACAGGATGGCGCGCCATAACCGCAGTAATGGCACTACTGACAGTAGTATTGCCAATGCCCATTTCTCCGATTCCGATCAACCGGATCCCGTCAGCATAGGCTTCCCGGACAAGACGGATACCTGTCTCCACACTTTGGACGGCTTGCTCACGACTCATGGCAGGACCTTCACACATATTGCAGGTCCCCAACCCGATCTTTCTCACCCACAAACCGGGAGGTGTGCCCATGTCCACTTGAACACCCATATCTACCACGCGAACCTTGACTCCAACCTGGCGAGCCAGGACATTGATCGCTGCCCCGCCTTGTAAAAAATTTTTGACCATTTGTGCCGTGACCGAGGAGGGATAGGCGCTCACCCCTTCTCCTGCGACACCATGATCGGCAGCCAGGACAAACATCATGGCGTCCGGATTTTTTGTGGGAAGCGACCGGGTCATCGCCACGTACTGGGTGCCTAGAGACTCAAGCCGGCCAAGGCTGCCCTGAGGTTTGGTCAGCCCGTCCCATAACACCTGGGCCCGACGCCCACCTGCCTGTGAGACCGGTTGAATCGCCGCGATAGTATTCTGAATGAACGGAGAAGAATGACTCATCGGTTACTTCAGTCGGAGAGGCAGCCCACTCATCAGAAAATAGACTTCATCAGCTTCAGCCGCGACCAGTTGATTCATCCGGCCCGCGATATCTCGAAATGACCGGCTGATCGCATCCCCCGGCACCAATCCGAGACCTAACTCATTACTGACCACAACGACCTGACCGGGACAGGCGCGAACTGCGCGAATGAATGCCCTGACATGGGATGGCACTTGCGAAGGTCGCACCTTATCTCGCAAGAGATTATTCAACCACAGCGTTAAACAATCCACGACAATACTGGGATAAACGGCTCCCTCTTTGGCCAGCCATTCGGAAATCCCGGTAGACACTTCGATGGTCACCCAATCGCGCCCTCGCGACCGCTGATGTTTCCGTATTCGACTGGCCATTTCTTGATCGAACGGCTCTCCCGTTGCAACAAATGCCCGTGGGGATTTGGCCTGTCCCTGCTGTAATGCGAAAGAACTTTTTCCCGATCGTGCCCCTCCAAGAACAAAAATCAGCCTTGACGCGTCATGGGCCTTTTTCTGAGTCGCGCGAGGACCGGAATCCGCTTGCGGTAAGGAGAACGATTTTCTCACCGAACGCGGGAGTGATTGACGGACGGAACGCATGATATTTTTCCTATTCCCATCAAACTATGAGATCATCAGGGCATGAGCTCCGAATATGGATGAACGAAAGAGGGCCATGCTATGTCTTTGGTGAAATTGTCGGTTCTCGTTCCCACAAAAATTCCCCTTCGCCCTGTTTTTTTGCCACCCACCGCGCAAACACAAACAACGCGTCACTCAACCGATTGAGGAAGATGACCAATTCCTTGGCGATTGATTCTTCCTTCGACAGGGTGACACAAAGCCGTTCGGCACGACGACAGACTGTACGGGCAACGTGCAGCAACGCGGCGAGTTGCCCCCCACCAGGCAATATAAATTCTTTCAAAGGCGTCAGATCTTGTTGACACTCATCAATAAGATGTTCCAAGTGGGCGACATCCTCCGGTGTCACGGTTGGCATATTCGGGAAGGATTCTCCCGGAGCTGTGGCGAGAATCCCCCCCAAATCAAATAATTTATTTTGCGTCCACTTCAAGATGCTCCCTAGGCGCTCAGACACCTCAGCATTCGTTCCGGTCCGTTCATTGGACACGCGAGCCAAGCCAAGGACGGAATTCAATTCGTCTACCGTGCCATAGGCGTCCACCCGCACGGAATCCTTCCAGACTTCCTGCCCTCCAGCCAATCGCGTTTTCCCTGCATCACCTGTACGGGTGTAGACTTTGGATATCCGCATCAGTCATTTCTCCTTTTCTTCAGTTTTTGGCTCTCTTGCTTCCAAACCCCATCAGCTTTAGCGATTCGTGCACAAACAACTTCCCATTCTGACCGTCATGGGGTCACAACTCCTCGTATGGTTCCTGAAGCCGTTTGCCCCACAATTCATAATGGACTAATTGGGCCAAGGGCAGTCGTTTCCGCCACCCGGCTTTTTCCAAATCAGGCTTTTGTCCAAAAGCCGAGACATAGCCCACACACAAATACGCGACAATATGAACAGACAAGGGAATCCGCAAAAGATGCTTTAATGCCTCATAATCCAGAATACTCACCCACCCTACCCCGATACCTTCGGCTCGTGCCGCAAGCCAGAGGTTTTGAATCGCACAGCACGTACTATACAAATCTGTCTCAGGAACGGTCGCACGACCGAGGACTGACGGGCCGCCACGTTCACGAGTGCAGGTCACACAAATATTGATGGGGGCTTCTTGAATCCCTTCAAGCTTCAGGCCTCGGTACAGACCGGCTTGCTTTCCCTGATACTGCAAGGCTGCCGCGTCATTGGCTTGAACAAAAAGGTTTTTCACTTTCTGTTTGAGGTGCGCATGCCGGATAACCAAAAAATCCCATGGCTGCATATAACCAACAGATCCCGCATGATGCGCAGCCAACAGGATCCGACGAAGCGTTTCCTCTGAAATCGGTTTGGGAAGGAAATCTTTGCGAACGTCTCGTCGTTCAAAAATCGCACGATACACGGCCTCCCGCTCTTCAGCGGAAAAATCCCCGGAGACTTGAGAAATGTCCGGTCTCAAAACTCGATCCCTTTTTGAGCTTTAATGCCTTTGCGAAAAGGATGTTTAATCATCTTCATTTCTGATACCAGGTCAGCGGCTTCGATGAGCTCCGGTTTCGCACCTCGCCCGGTAATCACCACATGAAGCATGGGAGGACGTTGAACCACCGCCTTCAGGACTTGTTCAAGCGAGACATAGTCATGATGGATTGCGATATTCAGTTCATCCAGAATGACCATGCCGAACACTGGATCCTGCATAATTTTTTCTACCTCCATCCACGCCTCTTGAGCCACCTGCCCGTCCCGCTCACGATCCTGTGTTTCCCAGGTATACCCCTCCCCCATTCGAAGAAACATCACCTGGCTGCCGAAGTTCTTGAGGATTCGTTCTTCTGCGGTATCAATCGCCCCTTTAATAAACTGTACGACCGCCACGTTCATGCCATGTCCGAGACACCGGATGGCCATGCCTAATGCCGCAGTCGTTTTGCCTTTGCCGGCACCGGTATATACGATCAATAATCCCTTTTCTTCCTGGGCCTCGGCAATCCGTCGATCCACGGAGGTTTTCAACCGTTGCATGCGAGCCTGATGCGTTTGATCGCTCATAGCCTATTCCCTCTCGTCGCCGGTTCCACCCTCGCCGCTTCAACCAAAGCCAAAGGGACATGAGGGTGACTGGAAAAATGTAAATGTGTATACAGGGCGATGACGTTCCCTACCGTAATACCATCCCCTCCCCGGTCCCGTCCTTGCGCATCGGTAAGATGCCCGAGATAGTCAAGATCCCCCTTGGGCTGAAGGGTCGAATAGTGAAACTCATGTCCACGGATTCGCACTCCCTGCTCACCAAGAGGTCCCCTGCGTGTCAAGGTCAACTCTCGATACCCCAACGTCATCTTCGTCCGGGACATCGCGGTCTCAGCCGGAATCACCCCGACCATGTCATACACCGTTCCATCAAAATCTCTGAGGGTTTTGGCCAGATACATCAGTCCCCCACATTCGGCATAGATCACTCCGCCCCTTGCGAAAAATGCCTGAATGGACTGACGCATGCTGCGATTCCGTTGTAAGGCTTCCGCATAGATCTCAGGATAACCTCCTCCCAGATACACCAGGTCCACATCGGGAAGTGACGGATCATTGATGGGAGAAAACCGGACCAACTCCCCACCGGAATCTTTTAAAAGAGTGAGATTATCCCGATAGTAAAAACAGAAGGCCGGATCATACGCGACCCCGATTTTTACGGATCGAGTCACCAGTTTAAAAGGCTGTTTCGGCGCTCCAGAATTGGTGATTGGCAAATCCGGACTTGCCTGTGCTAACCGTTCCACCCGAGCCAAATCAATCGTCTCAGAACCCAGTTGTCCGAGTTTGGTATACAGACCGGTCTCCGAACCTTCCAGGGCCGTTCGTAATCCCAGATGCCGATCAGGAATGGTCACTTCGGAATCAGGACGAAGATAGCCCACCACCGGTATGTGGGTTTCCTTTTCAACGGCTTCCTTTAATAACTGATAGTGGCCTTCACTTTTAATCCGGTTAAAAATCACTCCGGCAATGGTCAACGAAGAGTCGAATGTGGCATATCCATAGACCATCGCGGCTGCAGATCGGGCCATGGCACTTCCATCCACGACCAGGACAATTGGAGCATGAAGTTGGTGAGCCATTTCGGCGGTGCTCCCCGTTAATTTGACCGGAGAACTTCCATCAAACATTCCCATCATGCCCTCAATGATCGAGAGGTCAGCTCCGTTGGCTGCCTCTTGAAAAACACTGCGATTCACAACCGCTCCCAACATCCACCCATCCAGATTTCGAGATTCTCGCCCGCACGCCAATTGATGATGTCCTGGATCAAGAAAATCAGGCCCGATTTTAAACGGTTGAACCGTGCGACCCTTTGCGTGAAATGCTGCCAGAAGAGCCAAGGTCACCGTCGTTTTCCCCACCCCGCTATGTGTTCCGGCAATAATGATCCTGGGATACCTCATGGATTGGCGCTCCCAACCGGCAGGTCAAAATTGACCCGGATGCCGCCATACACGGATCGAACCGGAGTCCCAAAAAATTGAATCTCCTCATACTGGCGATTCAGCAAATTTTCCGCGCGAACGTATCCCTGAATCGACGAAGTAAAAGCATACGAGGCTGCGATATTGATCACATGATAATCCGAGAGCGGCTGTCGATTTCCCGTGGTGTTAAATCGGGAACCGACATATCGGAACGTGGCGGTCAGGATTAGCGGCTCATGAGGCTGGTAGGTCAACACCAGGCTCCCCTGATGAACCGGCCAACGAGGCAACCGGGCCGCCGTCTCCAGGTCTCTGGTAATCGTATAGGTATACTGTCCCTGAAGGTCCAGCATTTTCATAAAGGGTAATCCTTCAGCCAGGACAAGTCTGGCGTTCGCCTCCCAGCCCTGACTTTTCGCGGACCCGATGTTCTGCGCACAAAAACCAAACCCTGGAGGACATCCCACCGGATCAAAGGCCGTCGCAATCAGCTGTCGATAACGGTTCCAAAAATATCCGACGCCCACCGTGACCCGCTCTTGGAAGAAATGTTGTTCAATCCCGACATCAAGAGACTGACTCTTCTCCGGCTTCAGATTCGGATTTCCAAAATTGGGGAAAAACGATTCATTGATCGAAGGGGCTCGAAATCCCGTCGCATAACTCGCGCGTATCTTGGTATCGGTTTCTTTAATCACATATCCGCCAGTCACCCGATAGGTGGTGGCATCCCCAAAGGTATTATGCGACTCTTGTCGAAATCCGGCTGTGGCGAACAGCCGGTCCCATAAATTGAGCTGCATTTGGGCAAAGCCCGCGTGACTGGACAGGACTTTTTCCGAAAATTGTCCTTCGTTCGTTCCCCGTTGGTCCCGATATTGATACCCGAGCGTCACCAGCCACGGATCGCCAATCTGGAAGTTATGTTGCCATTCCAGGCGATTATTCTGCGTCCTAATCGTCGAATTATTGAACGGGGAAGTAGGGGTGATGACTCCTGTCTGGACACTGCGTTGCAGGGTTCCGGCTTGGGTGTCCGAGGTTCCATCGTTTCGTGCCAAGGTCAACTGCTGTTCCCACCAGGTAGTAATGGGTTGATGATAGATTCCGCTATATACGAATTCCCGGTCGGTAGATTTCAGCTTATAGACGTCAAACGGTCCTCCCCCGAATGTGGAGGAATTATCGAAATCCGTATCGCCGTTCATCCAGCGGAACTGAAAACTCAGGCGACCATCCTTCGGCAGAGAGACCCCGAGTTGCGTGGAACCGGTCCAATTCCGATAGGCATCCCGCTCTCCGGCTCCCCGTCGAAAATTTACCGTCGAAAACCCGCCAAAATCCCACCGGGACAAAGAGGCGGAAAAATCCACCGGACCGCTTTTTCCCGCCACACTCCCACCCTCCCGAATCGAATTAAACGATCCATATTCAAAAAAGCCGCTGGCCTTGGGGGCTCCACTGCCCCGTCTCGTGGTAATATGAATCACCCCTCCGATCGCGTCCGACCCCCAAATCGTACTCTGAGCCCCACGGAGAATTTCAATCCGCTCAATATTGTCTGTCATGAGATTGCCGAAGTTAAACGATCCGGAGGTTCCACTGTTCATCATCGCGCCATCAATCAACACTAATGTCTGAGACGAGGTTCCTCCACGCATACGGATGGTGGTATTGGTCCCTGGTCCACCATTGGAAAACACCGCCAGACTTTGACTCAACCGTAAAGCTTCGGTGATTGATTTAATGTTTCGCCGCTGGAAATCTTCTTGGGTTAGCACTTCAACGGCGCTCGTCAATTGACTCATCGGCACAGGCGTTTTTGTCGCCACCACCACCACCGGATCCAATTTGTGAACCCCTTCCGAATCCTGATTCTCCTGCGAGTGAGCAAGACCGGAAAAAAACACATGCAATGCAAAAACAAAAAAAACCCATGGGGAACGACTCCCCCTACACAGAGGACGACAAACAGTCGTGGACATCATCCACCTCCCTTTAGCTCGAAGGGGTGTAATGGAATAAACCAGAAGTCGGGTTTCCTGACTTGCGGATCATTGTTCCTCTGCGCCTTCTCATGGGCATACAACCCCACAATGGCTCTAGTGCAGATTCACTCCCCGCTGACAGTGGCGGCACCGTGCTGGATTTGCACCAGCTTCCCCGTTACAACCGTTAACGTTCCGTTAAAGCACCCTCCTCCTTTGTAAATTGGTTCATAAAAAACGTTCCCCTGTTAACAAACACACGAGAGCTGACCCACTGAGGCTTTTCCCTCACTCACCAGAACCTTTCAGGACTGCTCGCTCTCGACCGGAATATCAAAGCTGACTCGAATCCCACCAAATACGGATCGAACCGGTGTTCCGAAAAACAGAACTTCTTCATAATTGCGGTTCAGTAAATTATCTCCTCGAATATATCCCTGAATGGAGGGCGTAAACTGGTATGAGGCCGCTACATTCAGCACATGAAAATCGGGTAGAGGTTGTTGATTCCCGGTCGTACTAAAACGTGATCCGACGTATCGAAGAATTACGGTAACCACCAACGGCTCGATGGGTTGATAAGAAAGGGCTGCGCTTGCCTGATGAACCGGCCACCGGGGGAGCCGGGCCCCGGTCGTCAGATCTCGCGTCAGTGTATAGGTATATTGGCCCTGAATATCGAGTTGTTTAAAAAACGGAGCATCTTTGATGACGATCCATTTCACACTAGACTCCCATCCCTGAGCCTTGGCGCTCCCGATATTCTGAGTACAAAACCCGAAGGTGGTGAAACCGGAACACCGGACGGGATCAAACCCACCCGTAATGAGTTGACGGTAGCGATTCCAAAAGTATCCCACACTGATCTTCACCCGATCCTCAAAGAAGGCTTGATCCACTCCAACGTCGAGACTTTGACTTTTCTCCGGTTGAAGAGTGGGATTGCCAAACTCAGGAAAAAATAATTCATTGATATTCGGCGCGCGAAAGCCTGTCGCATAACTGGCACGCAGCTTGGTTCCGGTTTCCTTCAGCAGATACCCCCCGGTCACCCGATAGGTGGTCGAATCCCCGGCCCTGTTGTGGGAATCCTGCCGGATGCCCGCAGTGGCAAAGAATCGCTCCCACAGATCCAACTGGAGTTGGGCAAACCCTCCATGGCTTGAAACCGTTTTTTCAGAAAATTGCCCCTTATTGCTGCCTAATTGCTGTCGAAATTGGTAGCCCAGGGTCAAGAGCAACGGATCAACAATCCGAAAATTGTGCTGCCACTCAATTCTGTTACTTTTGGTGCGGATGTCAGAATTCAAGAAACTTCCAGGGACGGTTTCCAATCCGGTGGTCACGCTTTGTTGATTATCTCCGGCCCGCGTAATGGCAGATTCTTGAGATCGTGAGAGAGTCAACCGCTGATCCCACCAGTCGGTAATAGGTTGGTAGTAATTTCCGCTAAACACAAATTGAGTCGTAGAGGCACTGGATTTAAACACATCGAAAGGGCCGCCAAAGAGTGGATTAGCGGGATTGTCCTGATCGACATCGGTGTTGATCCATCGGAAGGCAAACTCAAATCGACCATTCTGGGGCAGGGACACTCCTATAAGGGAAGAGGCGGTCCAATTCCGGTAGGCATCCCGTTCACTTGCCCCCCGTTGATAATTTACCGTGGAAAATCTGGCAGAATCCCATCGGGATAATGAAGCCGTAAAATCTACCGGTCCCGTTTTTCCTCCCACGCTCCCACCTTCCCGAACCGTGTTAAAGGAACCATACTCAACAAAAGTCCGTGCGGTGGGGGTACTGGTTCCTCGTTTGGTTTTGATATCCATGACTCCGCCCATGGCATCAGACCCCCATAACATACTCTGGGACCCTCGGAGGATCGTCACCGACTCAAGATTGTCCGTCGTCAACATGCCGATGTTATATTCCCCAAGTGTGGCGCTATTCACCAAGGCCCCATCGATAAACACCAGGGTTTGTGAGGACGAACCTCCCCGAATACGTGCTGTCGCATTATTTCCAGGGCCACCCGAGGTAAACACGGCCAGACTCTGTCCTAATTGCAACGAGTCCGTCAGAAGGCGCGCATTCTGTTTTTTAAAATCCTGCTCAGATATGACTTCAACAGCACTGGTGAGTTTACTGAAGGGAACAGGCGTTTTCGTTGCCGTGACGACAACCGGCTCCAGTTGAGAGACCGGTTCCATTTGCTCCCCATCCTGTGCGAGGGAAAGATCCGGCCAGATTCCATACCAGGCGAGAACACACAACACCCAAGTGAGACAAGACCGGCCAAACAGAGAACGATATATAGACGTGGACATGATCCACCTCCCTTTCGCTCGAAGGGGTTTTATGGAAGGGACTGATTGTTGGGTTTCCTGACTTGCGGATCCTGGCCCTTCTGCGCCTTCCCATCTCTAATAGTAAGGTGTGAAAAGTAAGGAGTACTCTCCCCACTCCTCACGGTTTACTCCCTACAGCTTCAGACAGTGGCCTATTGCAGAATCACTCCCCGCTGACAGTGGCGGCACCGTGCTGGATTTACACCAGCTTCCCCATCACAACCGTCGATGTTCCGCTAAAGAACCCTCCTCCTTTATTGAATGAATAATTCGAATAGACAATGTGAGACGACTCAGAACACTTTCCCCAGACCGGCTCCACCGCTTCACCCGATCACACCGGCAACGACACCCTGGGTAATCCCGATTGCGGATGACGATCGACCAGAACCTGACACCCATAGATCGATTCCAACAGATCGGGGCGCAGGACATCGCGAGGGGACCCAACCTCCACGATATGTCCCAGGTGTAACAGCATAAGCTGGTCACAGTATTGACTAGCCAGGTTCAAATCATGAGAGACCAGAATCACCGTCAGGCCGCGCTCCCGATTCAACCGCCGAAGAATTCGCGCAATATCCAACTGATGGTGCAAATCTAAAAAAGCCGTCGGTTCATCCAGCAGCAATACCTGAGGCTCCTGGGTAAGGGCACGGGCGATCACCGCCCGCTGACGCTCCCCTCCTGACACATCTGTAACAAGCCTGGCTCCCAAATGGAGGACGTCCAGGTCTTCCATGGCCTGGTGAGCGATTTGCCAATCATCAGCATCCTCCCAATGCCAACCTCCATAACCCTGATGATGTGGAAATCTTCCCATCAAGACCATTTCGGCAAGAGTAAACGGAAAAATCTGCAGCGTTTCCTGTGGAACTAACGCCACCTGCCTGGCCACGTCAGCTTGGGACAGGCGTGAAAGGGGATTCCCGAACAACTCAATCATGCCGGAGCGGGGACGAAGGACGCGAGCCAAAATCTTGAGTAAGGTACTTTTTCCAGAACCATTGGGACCCAGAATGCCAAGAATTTTTCCGGAATCAATCGAACAGGTCAGGTCCTTCAGTACCACATCCGAGGTGTCGCGGAAACGAGAACCGTAGCCAAAAGTGACGTCTTGAAGCCCATACGCGGGGCCAGAGAGGAGTTGTCCAAGGTCCATCATCCCATCCCCGCCCGGATGTTACGAGTCGTGAGCAGATATAAAAACACCGGGCCGCCAACCAACGCCGTCACCACGCCGACAGGAAATTCACTTGGACTCAAGACTGTCCTCGCCAGCGTATCGGCCACCATCAGAAACATGCCTCCCACAAATCCGGCAGCAGGGAGTAAGAGTCGATGATCCGCACTCAAGACCAGACGGACGGCATGCGGCACGATCAGCCCGACAAACCCGATAATCCCGCTAAAACTCACGACTGCCCCCGTCAGCAGCGCAGCGGCAATAAACACCAGCTTTTTGACTCGCTCAACTTCTACCCCTAACGATCGAGCCGTTTCTTCACCGAGGGTTAAAAGATTTAACGACTGTGCTTGTGTCGCCAAGACCATCAGACCGATTCCAAGATACACAGCTAGAAGTCCGAGTGTGGATACATCCGGTCCGGTTAACGATCCCATCAACCAGGCATACATCCCGAACGCCCGATTGGGGTCTGCCACACTGGTCAGAAACATGATAAACGCGGAAAAAATCGCATTCAGCACCACACCGGCCAATAACAGCGTATAGATGGAAAAGCCATAGCCAACCGATGAAATGCGGTACATGATCAGCAAAGCCAGCAACGCACCGGCAAAAGCACAGACCGGCAAAGCTGAAATGGTCCAAACGGAAATCCCCACGCCAAACAGCAGCGCAATAGCAGCCCCCAACGCCGCTCCACTGGAAATGCCGATGATAAACGGATCAGCCAGGGGATTGCGCAACAAGGCCTGGAGGGCGACCCCAACCATGGCCAGACTCCCGCCAACGAAAAAGGCTAGTATCAAGCGGGGCAAGCGAACTTGAAGCAGAATGACCGTTGTCGGATCTGTCCCGACACGAATAGATTCGGTTCCCAGGATTGTCCCCACCAGAATGGACCAGATCCGGGAGAATGAAATAGGCTCAGTCCCAAATCCGAGGCAGACGATAAGGGCCACCACAGCGAGCAGAAACGCCCCCCCCACACAGAAGAGCCACCGGCGGATCGTGAGCGCCGGCAAGGAAGAAACTGGCAATGACTTAGGCAGAGGTGATTGCACCCATCCACTTGACGCCGTTGAGGATGGGGAAATGGTCAATGGGGGAACCTTTGCCATGGGTTTCACAAGCAGGGTTTTCTTCATGGGAGCAAAGAACACGATTGCGCAATCGACTCAGGGGCAAAAAAGGATAGCATTTTGTGTTGCCGGATCATGATGAGCCATGCCAGATGTCTCAATTCGACAGGTCTTCCTGAGTCAACTCCGGGTGCAGGATCTTCACAAGTTGCTTCAAACCCTCAATGATTCGTGGACCGGGACGATTGAGGAGATCGCTATCGACCTGAAACAGCTTGCCGTGTTGGACTGCTGACAACATCGTCCACCGTTTCCATGAATCCTGTTCCGACTGAGGAATCCCTTCCTGCCGGCCAGACGGGAACAACAGGATATCCGGATTTTGTCGTAGGACTTCTTCCATAGTCAGACGGGGATAGGGAGCGCTCGCGTGTTCTGCCGCATTTCTACCACCTGCCATCTCGATGAGGCGATGAATAAAACTTCCGGGACCCACCGTGATCAAAGGGTCAGAATTCAAGATATACAACAATTTGGGACGAGGCAGGTCCACCAATCGATTCGATAATTCGCTTAATTCTTTCCGCATGAGGGTCGCTTGGGCATTCGCTTCTTGGGAACGTCCTACCATGCGCCCCAGCAACTGAATGTGAGCGAGAATGTCTTCCACCGTATGCGGGTCCAGAATAACGGTAGGAATCTTGAGTTGATCCAACTTATTGAGGAGGTCGGCGCGCAGGAATGATCGTGGCGCCAGCACCAGTTGTGGTTGCAGCCCCACAATCATCTCAAGATTGGGAGTGGCATACCCCACACGAGGCTTGGATAATGCTTCCGGAGGGAAATCGCAGAATTCGGTGACCCCGACAATTTCCTCATTCAACCCGATGGCAAAAAGAATTTCCGTAACACTTGGAGCAAGAGAGACGATACGCTGAGGGGCCTTGGCCAGGTAGAGTTTCCGGCCAAGATCATCCACAAACGTGCGTGGAGCCACATTGGCCATGAAGGGCATACCGGTTAAAATACCCTGTTGCCGCCGTTTCATCATCTCTCCATCAGAGGCTAAAGCCGAAACACCAGGAAACCCGAATAGGATGATCGCCCACCAGACCATGATCCCGCAGACCGCATGGCGTATACACCTGCTCAAAATAAAAAATCCCCAAGGCTTACACAACCTTGAGGATTGCACCCGATTCTTCATCCTCACCACTTCCCCAGCCCACGAGGGAACATTGGTCTTGGAACGAATGAGGTATTCTGGCTCCTGAGTTATAACCTACTATCCGCGCCTTCCCATCCGAATATCACAACCAGATCCGGACAGTGGCTCTCGCGGGGTTCGTCCTCAGTTACAGCGGCGGGACCGCGCGGGAATTACACCCGCTTCCCATCATTCATTCCGCGTATGTTTTTTGGAGAATGTAGGAGGGACGAAGCCGCTTTGTCAAGAAAAGAAGGTTAGTGAATGACCTGACCGGCGGCATTTTCCAGGCGAAACACGGCGCGCTGGTAAGAGAACAAGGCGTCCAGATACTCCTCTTTGGTTTCCTGCGCCGCCCGTGCAGCATCCACTAACTCCAAAATCCCCAATTCCCCCTTTTCCCTCTCTTGTTGCGCCACGGTCAGCAACGTGAATACTCGATCCAGGATACCCGTTTGGTACAACTCAACCATACGACGACCTTCAAGAAAGCGATTGTAAGCCCGTTCCAACTCATTCCGTGTCGTCATTTCGGCTTGCCGATAGTCGGCTTCCGCAACTTGAACGTCGGTTTCCGCTTGAAGAATACCCCCTTGATTTCGATTGAAAATCGGAAGCGGGACACTAACCCCGGCATTCCACTGTTGTTGGTTGTCCGGACCCTGTGGGCCTTGGAGCATCACTCCCAATCCCACCACGAGATCCGGATACTGAAATGCTCGAGCTAGTTTAATCTCTGTTTTACGCTGAGCCAGTATAATCTGCTTGGCTCGCAGATCAGGCCGGGATTGGATCACGGAGTTGCGAAGCGCGCGAATGTCCGGCTCGACCCGACGGTAAGCCAATGGTGTGGTGAGTTCCAACGTGGTCTCTGGTGGGACACCCAATAAAATGCGAAGATCCAGGGTTGCCTCCCCGAGCTCCCGGAGGTCTCTAATAACTTCCCGTTCCGTCCTGACCCCCAACAATTCCAGACGAATGCGTTTACGCTCACTGATGGCCTCTGAACGATCGGAAGCCACTTCCTTGATGAGCGTGTAAATACGGTCTTTAATCTTTTGATCGACTTCCAAATGATCCCGAATCACCCTGATGCGAAAATAGGTATCTTTCAGGGCAAAACTCACTTGGCGGACCGCATCCTCAAACTCTGCCTCGGCCCCCGCCTTACCCAGAGATGCACTTTCCATGCGATACCCCCGCTTCCCGGCGATGAGAAACAACTGGCTGACCTGAGGCATTACCCCCCCGCATCGAGACGGCGTACATCCTTGTGTAACCGAACTAAACAGTCCTACAGCCAGTTCAGGATTGGGAAATAATCCAGCCGTCACTTGTCGGGCTTTCGCGGTTTGGATACCGAATTTGGCAACCAGCAATTGAAAATTATTTTGCAAAAACATTTTTAACGCTTCATCAAGACTTAACCGGACGGGAGGTTGGTGCTCCCTTAAGCTCTCCCGAACAGCCTGTCCAAGAGCCTGATCCGGATGCCCCACGGCTATCCCGGCGTTAAAAATCATCATGAACACGACCACGCACCTGAACCAACCTCTCCCTCGTTCCTGTCTGCTTCGCAATTCATTGAAATAGACAATCATAAGAATCCTCCTGGGTCAGACAGAACCATTTTCCCACGTTGTCAATTTGTCATTTGAACATCCTAGAAGAAAAAATTCAAAACGACATGTGGGCTCTCCTTGGCATCAACATCGTTACCCTCGTATTGCGCGGCCAGATTCTCCATCGTCATAACTGAAGTTTATTGATGTGAGTTAGATTCCAAATGATAGCGATACTCTCTCCCATCGCCTAGCTGGGGGACAGCCTGTTGGACAACCTACGTCGTCAAGAACGGGACGCGACTCCTGACCTTGTCCTCGGACCGCTTAATATTTTCATCCTCGACTGGAATCTCCATCGCCAAAATTCAGCGGCACCCGGGTTCCGACAACTCGCCTGGTGAATCTTCCTGGGATGCCATTGGCCACAATGCTGAAAGTCTCAAAGGATAGTCGGATGACGACGACATGGATGAGAGCATGACGGTACCCAAAACAAATCAAACAGGGAATGCTGGATGGCAGTGGACACGCACATTTCTCCAATCAGGGACGAGGGATCTGCCGCCCTCTAATAAATCCCCAATTCATTGATTTTGGTCCACGTATTCTTTAGATTGGGCCAGGATCACGTTTCGCCTCCCCCCCGAAGTTTTCCGGATTGACAAAATTCCGTGTTCAAGCTGTCCCCATTGTTTACCTACCTGTACTTTTTATCACTACTCTTCAAAGACCTACTCCAGGAAGATCGGGTTTTTCTCTTGTTTTCATATCTTATCATTCATTCTTTTATTTCATTCATACTGAAAGGAGTTGTGCATGATCATTCGAACATTCCTGCTGAGTATGGTCTTGAGTATTCTCACCTTTCTATCTTCAACCCATGATTCTTTGGGGCAAAATTTTGTTAATGAATCGATTAATCAGGGGCCTCCAAGCAATGCCTCATCGGATGAGGAGCAATCCCCGAATTCCCTTCAAGTCCAAAAAATATCGTTTCCCGTTTCACTTTCCGATGGGACCAGATCGTTACTGTCAGGATTCCTCATTTGGGATTCAACAAAATTTGCGGATTGTCACAAAGAAAAACCATTTCAGGCCCTTCAAAAATGCAACACATCCCGGTCTCTGAAAAACGCCACACTCCAAGTGCTCGTGCCCGGGTTCACCTACAATCATACCTATTGGGATCCCCCACACAAGAAATTGGCAAACTACTCTTATGCCAGATTTATGGCACAACAAGGGTATCCCGTCCTGGCTTTGGATCCTTTGGGAACCGGTGCGTCAGGCATTCCGGATGGAGACGTGCTTAACATTAATCAAAGTGTATCGAGCCTGGCCCAAGTCCTTACCAGAGTAAGATCCTTGCCCAATCCTCTTGGAAAGAAATTTAGCCGGGTTGTACTCGTCGGGCATTCAGTTGGAACGGCAATAGCGGTGGTTACAACCGGCACATTTCCCGGGATTGCAGATTTTCTGGTGGCGACGGGATGGTCGTTTGCCCCACATATTGTTCCACTCGGTCCGGAGTTAATTGCGGCCGCATTGGCCAATCCTTATATCCGCTTTCCGGATACGGTCAGGGAAGATTTGTTTTACTTTACTCCTTCCGCCAAACCAGCCGTCATAGATTTTGATAATCGAGTGTTGGCTGACCAATTTTCCAGAGGAGTCCTTGTTGAAGGCCTTCCCCTTCTGGAAGCCCTGGCCTTGGGAGATATCCACGCCATACAAAACATTTCCCGGATTGATAAGGTCGACATTCCCGTCCTGGTTCAACTGGGAAGGTTTGATGTCATCGCCCCGCCTTTAATGCCAGAGGTAGAGGCCCGACTCTATTCCAGCTCTCCGGATGTGAGCGTGGACATACTCGAAAGGATGGGACATTCATTCAATTTTCATAAAAATCGCAAAGAGAGTTGGAAAGGCATTAATGAATGGATTGAAGAACGCCTTCAGCCACGCCACAAACCGTAACACCAGAAAAAGTCAGGTGTATGAATGAGGCTGAGTTTTTTGAACAAATCTCGGCCTTGTGATCTTTCGGCGTTCACACCCCATGGGCGCAAACCCAGCAAGGGCCCGGTGAAGCTGTGAAGGAATTTTGCTAGGATACTTGTGCAGGTAGGAAAATCGACGATACCAGTCGAAATTCTTTTTCCTCAAACGCACGGCACAACACCGGGTCCAAAGGGGACATAGGTTTTCCTAAACAACACGTCAAGAAAGAACAAGGAAGGACCAAATCAAAAAAAACGTTTGTTATTTTTGAAAGGAAAATCCGTGAGCAGGAAAAAAGGAATTTAAACGATATTTTTAACCAATCAAGAGTTCCGTCATCA
>DOFS01000072.1:0-10557 GCA_003523945.1 Nitrospiraceae bacterium
ACGTGAGCGGCGGCTGGGGAGTGTAAAAAATTGAAGAAAGCATTAATTCAGGATAGAGTTCCGATGAAGGATGTCGGAGATGACAAGAAACCCGGGGACTGGCAGATTCTCCCTTAATCCTCTTTTACCACCCGCCCCGTCCTTCGCAACTTTATTTGGTTTCCATAGACCTATTTAACCCGTTTTTTGAAGGAAATTGCCTTTTTTTAAAAAAGAAAAGCCCTTGAAAAATCGAAAGGGTAGGCATACAATGCCGCCGTTTACCACTCTCAATCATTTGTAAACGGGAGAGATCTATCGAAGAAAGTTGTTAGCCACGTCACCCATCACACTCAGTCGGAATACAGGTTGGAGGCCTCACACGAACAGTAGGAAGATCCTACAGAGAAGGGAGGCAGCACAAAAGAAGATTCTCAGCCGAAACAACAGAAGCGGCGCGGGGGAATGGTGAAGCGGAGTGCGTACCGAGAAGTATGGCATAGCAGAATCCGCCAAGGGGTTTTCCCAATCCGGTTCGGAACGACGGGATGAGTATTCTTACAGGGTAGGTTGATGATGACAGGGCAGACGGCACCTTTCCTATTTGACTAATGAATGTTAATGATTTATCCACAGACCTCTGCCGCTGTTTCTGATTGATTAATCATTTATCAATCTCCGCCCGAGCAGGGAACATTCTTCCGTTCATTTTCTGGATCACTTCCGAATTCAACCTTCGTATTGACCTGTCTTTCACCATTGATTTTGTGCTTCTATTTTCTTGTCAGGTTTAAGGTTTCTTTCCCTCCGCGCACCGTTTAGCGCATTTCCATTCGTCTGGTCTGAGCATCTAAAACAACGATTCCTACAACCTTTTGTTATCCAAAAAGATACACATGGTATCTAATTGGATACGAACTAATATTTTCCTTTAAAAACTGGATAATCAAAATGAGTGAAGAAAATTTCAAATTTAAATATTTTTTCAATGGGTTCAATCTCACCGTGAGGTTTGAGCAGACTGAAGCAATATGAAATTAAGTCGAGGACTTACTTTTGCAGCTACTCGAAAATCAGGCAGGAATCCTTGGTGAGAAGGACATGTTCATCAAGCCCGATACCTTCTGTCGGATGTTTCCATTGGAGGCTACCGAATGTTCGGCCTGAGTAGACCCTCCTTGTGGCTCTGGATAATTGCGGATTTCTTCATGATCTTGGTAACGGACATTCTCAATGATGACTTGACCTGAGCGGAAACGGCGTCGGTTCCTACCGATCGCACTCCTAAGCATGCATGCCGATCTCGAGGATGTGAAGGAAGAAATGAAATTCATTCAGGCAGAGTCGGTGAGCATTGCCATAGTCCACGAACTGCCCATTTCGGAATCCCCTCCACCATTCTTCCTTCACGAAAGCTCCAGTCAAAAACGATTGTTAACCTCTCGGTCGCCCGAACTTGCAAAGGCAAGAGGGAGTCGTGGCCCTTTCCGTTCCTCCAAAATCTTTAAGCGAAAACAATATAGTGATAGCCCCATCAAAATATGCTTGATTAAGAAGGTTTTAAAAAAAAGTGGGAGACAGAGAATGCAGTTAGTTAGTCCTTAGAAATCCCCTCCGGTGAGGCGAATGTTTACTGTAATGGGAACGACGGGCAAGAAATCGCTTTACGAAAGCCTACTCAATGGCCACGGAAAGTTGAGGAAGCCTGGCGCAACCACGTATTTACGGCCAAGAACAAGAGAAATAGAGCAAAGGGAATTACTTAGCGAGTTTTCCTCTGTCGATGGGGCGGATGATCCCCAAAGCTTGATTCGGTTTCTTGATCAGACAACCGGCAATCCGCAATATCGGGCCAGCCAGCAGGCACTCATACAGATGTTCAGTCCCGGAAAAGGGGCTCGGCTCTTAGACGTGGGATGCGGAATAGGCCATGATGCCTTCGCGTTAGGAGAGACGGTCGGGAATAAAGGCCAAGTCATCGGGATCGATGCCAGCCAACTCCTACTCAACGAAGCCAGGAAACGGGCGAAAGAACTGCCCATCAATGTGGAATTTTTCCTGGGGAACGCGCAGCAACTTGAGTTTCCCGATCGCACTTTTGACGGATGCTGGGCCAGCCGTGTGTTCATGCATCTTCCCAACCCTCCAAAGGCCGCACGGGAGATGTTTCGCGTCCTCAAATCCGGCGGAACAATTCTCTCGCTGGAAGCCGACTGGGACACTCTGGTCATCACCACCGGCAGTGCCAGGCGAAGCACCATGCTCCGCAGACTCCTTCAAAACAGTATTCGGCATCCGGGAATGGGACACGCCCTTCCGGTGATCTTTAAAGAAGCCGGATTCAGGGACATCGCAGTGGGGGCAGGAACCTATGTATTTTCCGACTTGGCCCAGGCCAACCTAGCCTGGAGGATCGTGCCGACCGTGGCCCTTGCCGTGAAGGCAGGCAAACTTTCTGGCCAAAAGGCAGAAACCTTATTGCAGGAATTGGCAGAGGATAATACGGCAGGGAAATTTTTCGGGGCGGCAACCGGATTTTATATTATGGGGATTAGGCCATGAAGACGGGGGTAACCAGATTGATAAAACTGGGAAAAGCAGTAAACGGGAACCAAATAATGGAGGCATCCTATCTTTTATGAAAGCAAGGGTCGCACCCTGCGGGACACGTTAGGGAAGCGGCTGGGTGACGTAGAATCATGTAAAAACTAACAAAAACGAATGAGTCCAATGAAAAAGCGTTCTAATTACTCCTTATTCTCCGGTCTCATAGGAGGCATACTGTTCTTCTTTGCCAATACTCTCCTGTATGCAGGTTCAGAAGAACAAAACCAAACGAGTCCGGCAGCCATTGATCTGGACCTCATCAAAGAAGATTTAGAATTCCTCAAAGAAGAAAACGTCAGCATTGCCGCTGCGCATGAGCAGCCCATTTCCGATGCCCCATCCAACGTCTATGTTATCACCGCAGAAGACATCAGCCAGTCCGGTGCCGTGGATCTTCCCACCGTCCTCAGGCGTATACCCGGTCTGGAGGTCATCCAAATGACAGGAGCCCATTTCGATGTCAGCATGCGCGGGGACAATCAAAACAGAGCCAACAAACTCTTGGTGTTGGTGGATGGGCGCTCGATTTACCTGGATCCCCAAGGGGATATGCTATGGAAAGCGATTCCAATAACCTTGCCGGAAATCAAGCAAATCGAAGTACTCAAAGGCCCCGCTTCGGCGATCTATGGATTCAATGCGTATGATGGCGTCATTAATATCATTACGAAGAGCGCGGAAGAAATGAAGGGGCTCACAGTTCAGGCCGGTGGGGGCGAATTTTCAACCGCCATGATTTCAGCCATATATGGGGGACGGTTTGAAGATCTCTCCTATCGCATCTCCTATGGCCACGACCAAACCAATGAATGGGATGACCGCGATAAGAAAGCGTTCGGGTCAAACAAATTCAACATTGCCACGACCTATGCGCTTCCAGGGGATACCGCGGTGAAACTCTCCGGAGGGTTTTTAACTTCAAGTCAGTATGATGGGCCGATCGTTGACATAGTCGACATCTCCTCGCAGAAACCTGAGCAGGGGTATGTTAATGCGGCCTACGAGGGAGCCAACTATTTTCTCAGGGGATATTGGACCAACCTCCATCAGCCAAGCGACGTTAACGCCTTTTCGCCTCAAATTTCCCCCTTTATAAGTTTCTTTAGTCCCCAAAACGGTAGTTCTGAGCAAGTCCTGAATTGGAATAGCTATAACGTGGAGGGTCAGCACCGCCTGGAAATAGGGGCAACCAACCAACTGACCTATGGCTTCAATTATCGATACAACAGCACGACCAGCAACTTCCTCTCCGGCTCTAACCATGAAAACCGGCTGGGTCTATACGTGCAAGAGGAATGGGAACCCATTTCGATGCTTACCGCAGTGGCGGGGCTTCGTTTTGATATGGACACCTATATCAATCCGACATATAGCCCGCGGGGCTCTCTCATTTTCAAACCTTCTGAAAACCATGCCTTTCGACTGACAGCCGCGATAGCCTACCGCGCTCCCACGATTTTTGAAACGCATACGGACTCACGAGCGAACTTCTTCTTTCCGGGAATTCCCCCATTTGTTCCTCCATTTACCACGGTGAATTCCTTAACCGGAAACCAGAATCTTAAACCGGAGAAAATCACGTCATATGAGCTTTCTTATCAGGGGTGGTATTTCAAACACCGTCTCAGAACCCGAGCTTCCCTCTTCCTGAATAATCTTAAAGATCTGATTGCACAAGTACCTGTGGGAAATACCGTAAATCTCACCTTCGACAACGCCCCTGGGGAAGCCACCATTAAAGGTGTCGAGGCGGGAGCCGAGTATCTGGCGATGCCCTGGCTGACAGGCTTTGCAAATTTCTCGTACCAGGATATCAGCCAGAGCCTGACAGGCATTGCGAGGCGCGGTGGCCCACAATGGAAAGTCAATGGAGGCCTGCGGGCCGATCTGGACAATGGTCTCAACGGAGAAGCCGCCGTTCATTTTGTGGGATCCGCCGATTATCCCATCGGCCCAGGCTTCACCATTGTTTCGACGTTTCCCGGCGGTTTTCCCCCGCCGAACGAGAGGGTCGGTAGCTATACCCTACTCAACCTTCGTGGAGGCTATCGGTTCTGGAGCAATAAGGCCGAATTAGCGGTATCGGTGTTCAATGCCCTGAATGACAAACATAAAGAAAATCCACTCGGGGAAACAATCAAAAGCCGGGTGCTGTGCTGGCTGACCATTAGGTTACCGTAATTATCAAGGTGGTGAGGGCTGCAAAAAGGTATCAAAAATTATTGAGGGATGTTGAGTGAGTCTGTAACACAAAAAATTTTCAGCAAAAATTGTTGGTTAATAATCAATCGCGGTCAGGCGGCCTCAAAGGGCCTAAAATTAAACCATTAATTAAGGAGGTGTGAGATGGCAGGAGATCCCACAAACAAAGCAGACAGAAATAAAAAAGCTTTTACGGCCCCAGGTGGAAATCCGGCAGGGGAAGTTACAGAGGATAACTGTGCTCAGGCAGGGCTCCATGATCCAGCGACTTGGGCAAAGGTCAAAAATATTACGGTGCGAGATTTGATGACGTTATCGTACTTCCACGAAAGAACGGCCCCTTTTGGAAAAATGCCAGTTGGCCTAGAAACTCCAGAGGGAGCAGCCATCATTAGTGCCTTGGCACTCCATACAGGAATGAACTATCACCATATGGAACATGGGGAGGGCTTCAATGCCTGTTGCTCATGCCTCGGATGAAGTTGAAGGCATTACCGATCCAAATCATTAGACTGGAGGATGGCATCCTCCTTAAGCGAGGGTGTACGGAGGTCAAGGTGCCCGATGATGGCTCCATTGGGATGGTGGCGCGCGTCCTGACCCTTGCTGGTCAGAACGGCGTCACTCGTGAAGAGATCTCCAATCAATTCAGCCCTGATGAGCATCAAGCTGCAGAAAATCTCATTGACCTGTTACTCGCTGGGCACCTTTTGGTGCCTAGCGAGATAACTGAACCTGCCCTCAAGATTCCCGAAAGCTCGTTAGACATTTTTTATTGGCATTTTGGGGTTTCAGCTGATCAAGCCGCCACTCGACTGAACATGCGAAAACTCGTCATCATGGGGGTGAACAGCATTTCCCGGCACCTCGTTTCCTCCTTCACCGACTCAGGAGTAGAAAATTTTCAGGTGGTAGATGACCCCTGGATGCGAAATCCTGACCTGTTTGATGATGGGGGTAATTTGTTGGAGGGAAGGTGGTCTCCCAACATCAGCGAACCTGTGAAGCTGAGTGACTGGGAAAAACAAATCGATCCCTTGTCGGTAAATTGCATCATTGCCTGCTCTGACTTGGGAACCCATCAGGGCATACGGGATTGCAATGCGTTCTGTGTCAAAAACCGCTGCCACTTTCTCCCTGTGGTCCTCCAGGACTTGATCGGGTATGTGGGGCCGTTGGTGGTCCCGGGCGAAACCGCTTGTTATGAATGTCTTCGCCAACGCCAGAATGCTCACATGAAAGATCCGGGAGTCGAGCGTGCATCAGAAATCATTACATCAACTGGTCGAAAAGCTGTTGGTTTTCATCCCTCCATGCCTTCAGTCCTGGGGGAGATTGCGTCTTTCGAGCTGACGAGGCTGTATAGCGATGCCCTTCCCTTTCGGAATATTGGCACCCAAATCCAGGTCAATCTATTGACATCCGAAATGATGAAAAGAAAAGTCCTTAAAGTTCCAAGATGTGCTGTCTGCAGCCCCCTGGCCATTCGATCCTCTACGACCTCTTACAAATCAAACTTCTCACCACGCGGAGGAAGGGCCAATTGATTCATTCTACGCCGGACTTAGAACAGCTTTCTTACCTGGTTGAAAATCTCGTAGACCGATCTGTGGGAATTGTTCGTCATGTTTCCCAAGCTCCACGCGAACCTGGGGCACCAGATTTTTTTCATTATTTGGCCAAGGCCGGTAACACCCTCGCTTTGTGCGACCAAAAAAATTCTTCCTTTGGCTCTGGGACATCATCAAACAGGGCCTCTGCCTTGGGAAAGGCTCTCGGGGAAGCCGTGGAACGGTATTGTTCTGCGATATATAACAAAGAAGAGCTACCCCTAACGTCTTTTGCCGAAGCGTCCTTCCCATGTATCCCTCCCAGCGATTGGGCGCTTTTCAGTGAGAAACAGTATTCTCAACTGGGTTTTCGTTTTTCTCCCTTTGATCGGAACATACCTCTTCGATGGGTCCAAGCAACAGACCTCCTACAGGACACACCCTGTTACGTCCCGGCCGCCATGGTGTTCCTTCCCTATTCCTTCAATAGGGAAAATGGAGAGGTCCCCATTACCCAGACGATTTCTACCGGATTGGCCTGTCATGGCAGTCGAACGAAAGCCATTCATTCGGCAATTTGCGAGGTTATCGAACGCGATGCCTTCACCATTACCTGGCAGGCTCGCCTGGGCAGGCCACACATCAAAGTTGAAACATTAAGCGATCTTAATCGTGATCTTGTTCATCGGTTGGAACGAATCAATAGTACCGTCACGCTCCTCAACCTCACCATGGATGTGGGCATTCCTACCATACTTTCTGTGTTGCACAGTCATGTCCCTGATTCGCCTGCGCTGGTGTTCGCGGCCTCGGCGGATTTGGATCCCGAGGAAGCGGTCAGGAAAAGTCTCGAGGAATTGGCGCATACCAGGCGTCTGGCTCAACTTCTCAAGACCAACCTCTCACCATGTATTCCTGATGAAAATTTTGGAAATATTGTGAACCAGGATCTTCATGTTCATCTGTATTGTGATCATAAAAATACCAACCTTGCTGACTTCATTTTTGAATCTCGACAACGAATCGGATTTGATGAAATTGAAAATTTGGCGACAGGAGATCCGGAAATTAATTTATGGACTCTCCTTGAAAAGGTAGAAAACGTTCATCACCGTGTCCTGGTGGTGGACTTGACGACCCCTGATGTCCGCGAATCGGGGTTGTTTGTGTTTCGAGCACTGATTCCAGGGTTTCATCCGCTATTCATGGGACATGAAATACGTGCCCTCGGTGGCACGCGTCTTTGGCAGGTGCCTCAAAAACTTGGATATCAAGGCATTACGAAACTTACGGGTGATAACCCCGCACCCCACCCTTTCCCATAAAAAAGGAGAACAAACTATGGCAGAACAACGGGTATGGGAAGAGATCGTTATGCCCGGAAGCCACGAAGAGCCATTGTGGGAACTCTTCCATGAGAATTCCAAGGTTAGTCGCTATACCCAAACCCCTTCGAAAGAGGAAGTCCGTTCCAGAATGAGAAAGTTTCATGAGTCCTTACCCTTTGAAGGGTACCCGCGCGTGGACCTCTCTCATTCCTTTGCACCCCTGTCGCTTCCCCTTGAACAAGCCATCACCACTCGTACATCCGCTCGAAATTTCAGCCCACGTGAATTGACCTTGGAACACATTGCCACGCTTTTTTTCTATGCCTATGGCGTCACAAGAAAAAATACAGACACTCCTTTCCCACGACCCTTCCGCGTTGTCCCCTCCGGTGGTGCTCTGTATCCCTTAGAATTATTTTTTCACACGGCTTCCCTTAAAGGACATTCCTCCGGGATCTACCACTACAACCCTTCCGAACATTGTTTACGCCATCTCCAGGAGGGCGACAACACACATCGGATTTCGTTAGGGCTGGTACAGCCGGAATTAGCTCAGGGAACCTCCCTCATAATTTTCCTTACCGCCCTATTCGAACGATCCACCTTCAAATATGGAGAACGAGGGTATCGGTATATTTTGTTAGAGGCCGGTCATGTGGCACAAAACCTTAACCTTGTTGCCAATGCTCTCGGGTTAGGCTGTGTGAACATTGGCGGCTATTTTGACCGTGAGATAGACGAGTATTTGGATTTAGATGGTATCACCCATTCGACGATATGCACGATTGCGATCGGTGGGAAAACAGACGCTTCGGAAAACACGTCTAAGAAGGATGGTATCCCGACTCATCCGCATGCGTCAGAAAGGAGTGGCTCTAATGCCATTGAAGCTGAATAATATCGACCCCCATGACCCGACCAAAGTCATTCCACTGGATCCAGATGCCTCTGAACACGCAGCAATGATGAATGACCTACAGGGCAATATTCTTAAGGGTCACGGGCGGCATCATACGGCTCACATTTTCATAAAATTCGGGAAGGATCCTACCCAAGCCAGGAAATGGGTAAAGAAATTTTCAGAAAGCGTCACCTCCGCATTTAACCAACGAAAAGTAGCTCTTGCCCGCCGGAAGGCACTTGATTCAGGCGAAAATTGGGAAGAAACGACATTCAGGGGTTTTGTCCTCTCTGCCAAGGGATACCAAGCATTAGGTTTCAAAGAGAGCCAAATCCCCTCTGATCCCAAATTTCGAAAGGGCATGAAAGCCTCCGGTCAAGATCTCAATGACCGGCCTTCCCAAGAATGGGAAAAACCATATAGAGATGAAATTCATGGCATGATTATTTTGGCCCACAAAAATGAAGCATTCCTAGAAGTCGAAAGAAGGGAATTGCGGGATGATATAGAAAATACCAAGGGTGCTTTAAAGGAACTCGCTATCCAGGAGGGCAGAGTACTTCCCTTGGATAAAAACGGAAATATCGTGGAACACTTTGGATATGTTGATGGTCGTAGCCAACCTCTTTTCCTCCAGGAGGATATCGAGTCCGAAAAAAAGAAGGGGGGCATTGACCAGTATGATCCTTCCACTCCCCTCAGTTCGGTGCTGATAGAAGATCCTAACGGTGGAAAGGAAAGCCAGAGCTATGGAAGTTATTTTGTCTTCAGAAAGCTTGAACAGAATGTTAAAGGGTTTAAGGATGCTGAAGCACAGCTAGCAGAAGTATTGAAACTTAAAGATGAAGAAGCCGAGAGAGCGGGAGCTCTCGTTGTGGGACGTTTTGAAGATGGGACACCGATTACATTACAAAAAGGCGATGGAATGGATGTTCCCGCTTTTAATAATTTTAACTACCAAAAGGATAGGAATGGTTCCAAATGCCCTCTTCAGGGACACATTCGAAAGGTCAATCCGCGCGAGCAATCACAAGAAGAACGGGGGCACCGAATTGCCAGACGGGGAATTACTTATGGGAAGCGGAGAGAAGATATGGGGGATCGCCCTGAGGATGGAGTCGGTCTTCTTTTCATGTGTTTTCAAGCTGATATCGCGAACCAATTTGAGCGATTGCAGCAAATGGCTAATGCCACATCCGGTGGACTTGATCCTATCATCGGCCAGACCGAGGATAAAAAAATACCTCTTCAACAACAATGGCCTTGCGAATGGGCTGGGGAAAACAGGAAAACCCAACCATTTGATTTCCAGGGATTCGTCACGCTGAAAGGCGGAGAATATTTTTTCGCGCCAAGTATTAGTTTTTTAAAAAGCCTTGGGTGAGGCGAGCAATCAGAGCTTATAAAAAAATATCGAACAGAAAGCCCATGAAGTAAAAAATGACAGAAACAATGACTTCGAGTAGAGCAGGGCAACCCAGCACATCTCCATAAGATATATGACGTCTTACAGATGGCTTCAATCTCTATGAGAATAGGATGAACAGGCAGGCAAAGGGACTTTCCGAACTGAATAGAAGATGAGAGCAGGCTATTCTGAATAATTACCCTTTCGCCCAGCTAATCCCAAAAACCTCCCCAAAGTGGTGAATGATTTGTGTCCGAACCAGATGCGAATCAATTGATCTCCCAAGGTTCTTTGCCATGGAGGCCATGGTACAGCCTTCAATGCCACATGGCGCTAAGAAGGGAAACGGTTTGAGATCGACGTTCACGTTTAAGGCAAATCCATGCATGGTTACCCCACGGGAAATTCGTACACCGATGGACGCAATTTTTTCTAAATGACCTGCCTCACTGTCGACCCACACCCCGCGAAACGATTCATGACGACATCCGGCAATACCCCATTCCCCTAAGGTGCGAATTAGGACCTCCTCCAATTGCTGGACATATATTTTTGGACCAGGACAGAAATTTCGAAGTCGTA
>DOFS01000072.1:10668-13652 GCA_003523945.1 Nitrospiraceae bacterium
AATTGGATATCCGATCAACTGTCCGGGGCCATGATAGGTCACCGATCCGCCTCGCCCGGTCTGATGAAGGTGGATTCCCATGTCCTGCAGTTCAGGCCAATGAGGCTCCCAATGCTCCGGTTTGGTTGTTCGCCCCAAGGTGATGACGGGTTCGTGTTCGGTCAAGACCAATGTGTCGGGTCGATGGTCCTCAAGACGTTGGGTTGCCAAAGATTGTTGAAGCTCCCAGGCTTCTGCATAGGGCAGGTGGGGAAACGTCAGAATCATTCCCGGTTGTCGAGAATCGGAGAGAGTCATACGCATGTGTTCTCAGGAAGAAAAGGATACTAACGGGAGGCCCAAAGCTTCCAGGATAGGAGGTGGGAGGCGTTTGATTTTGCCATTGGTATTGACTGCCACAAGTGTTGCCGATCCTTCCACGACCAATCTTTTGCTGGTGCGATCTGTGATGACATGGGAAAACGTGAGAGACGTTCGTCGATCGGCCGCCACTGTCGTCTCGACCACTAGGGTATCTCCATAGGTGGCGGCCGATCGATAGGAAAGTTCAGCGTGTATCACGCGAAATTCGGTTCCTTCTTTTATCAATGCGGCAACCGACAGGCCATGGTTATCCAAGTAATGCGTGCGGGCTCGTTCAAAGTATTTCAGATAGTTGGCGTAATAGACGACTCCCCCACAGTCCGTATCTTCATAATAGATCCGTACTTCCATTTCGGCCTGTTGCCTCCGCTACACATTTAGAGTTGGAAATTCCGGAAGGTCGGTGGGAGCCACGCCACTTAATTTTATCACCAGCTCATAGAGTTGGTGAAAGCGTTCAGGTTTAATGGGTTCAAATCCGTAGCCCAACAGCGCATGATCAGCGGCATCAAATAAGGACTTCATTTTTGACCAATCAGTGACAAAGCGTTCCCCCATGGGATCTCCGAGCGCAGCCAACGCCTGAAATTGCGCCTGCAGAGGAAGGCGATATTTCCCATCAATTTCGTTGAGAAATTGTCTGCGACAGGTGTCTCGCAGGTCCTCAGGGAGTTGTTCGAGACTCACATCCCAACTTTTCAGGTGATACTGGGTAAACAATCTGGATTGAGCAAAGGCCTCCAAGGCTCGAAGCAGGACATGAGTGGCGGCTTCAAGATCCCGAACCCGGTCTCCTCGGCGTTTAGCCCATGCTAATAAGTCGAGAGACACTCCCGGTTTAATGTCTTTTGAATCCAGCACAATTCGTTCAAGAAACGTGAGATTTCCTTTGAGTAAGTGAAGGAGACGATCCATTCCAGGAGGGCCGCCCCACACAGAGGCCAGTTCCAAGGCTTTGATCCCGCCCTTTAATTTTTCCCAGGCAGTACGATAGAGCAGTTGATCCCAGAGGCCATAGGCCTGTGCGACATCGGCCAAGGCCCGATAGAAGGGTTTCAGCCCGCCGCTGATGCGATGTTCCAGTGTGTGAAACCCTTTAACGGCCGCATCATATGAGCCATGGTTGAAATGGTAACAAGCTTCGTGTCGTAGGCGCGTCGCCTCTTCGTCCCAAGGATTGGCAGAGGCTTCAGATTGCGACAGTACCTTGGTGATCGCCTCAATGGCCTGGTCAACAGATGGAAATGGATGGCCGGGAAACAACAACACTTTGGTGGAAAAAGGAAATCCTGTCAGCACCATGGCGGAAGCCATACCAACTGTTGCGCTGGTTATATCAATCACCAGTTCGCCCGGCGTCACCTTCCAGATGGTCAACAGAGGGCCAAGACCCTGGGCTAGAGCCTTCTGGCAGGCTGAAAAACTTTCCGGAGAAGGAGTGAAGATCCAGTCCCAACGTTGGGGCATGCGGGACAGGGCGGGAGGGATTTGGGACTCCACGACCTCTTTATGGGACTCGTGCAGAAAAAAACAGACCATGTCAGGATTCAAGTGCCGGACAATAGCGATGGCGGACGTAGGATCGGATTGAATGGCAAGTAGGAGTGCTTTGGTGGGGATATGGGCACTCACAATGGGTCGACTATATCATCGGTTGAGGAGACCGGCAAGAAAACTGATGCAGGATATTAGCCCTCAACGGCTAGCCCCTGTATTTCTCTTAGGAGAGTGTGAAATTTGGGTCCTATCCTGATAGAATCGGCCACGATGAATATTGATGCGGTCATTCAGGCCTTTGAAACCAGTGCGGATGTGAAAAATGAATTTATCCGGACACATGCGGAGCGTGTGGTTGAAGTCGGTCAATTGTTGATCCGCGCATTTCGAGAAGGCCGAAAGGTCTTGCTCTTTGGAAATGGTGGGAGTGCGACGGATGCTTCGCATCTTGCTGCGGAATTTGTCGGTCGGTATCGCCGCGATCGAGATCCCCTCCCTGCCCTGGCATTGGCCTGCGATATGGCCGCAATAACCTGCATTGCGAATGATTACGACTTTACAGATATTTTCTCCCGGCAAATAAAGGCGCATGGCCGCAAGGGGGATGTGGCCATTGCCATTAGCACCAGTGGGAACTCCCTGAACGTGATCCGTGGTGTGGAAGCCGCCACTAACAGTGGTCTTGTTACAGTAGCCTGGACAGGCGCCACGGGAGGTAAAGTGGGAGATCTCGTCGATTACTGTTTTCGGGTCCCTTCTTCGGTGACGGCACGTATTCAAGAATGTCACATTACGCTGGGTCATGTGTTGTGCGAATTTATTGAAGAGCGTCTATTTGGTGACCAGGGCTAAATCATTACCAACCGGTGCGTCCCCGAAGCTGAATCTCGCCCGGCTTCGTACCTACCCGCTTCAAACTCGTCATTCCAAAGTAAAGATGGCGGATTTTGCTTCGCCATGGCGGCGAACGGGTTCATTTCAGGCCTTTCTCAAAACCCTGCCGGATATTTTAGCAGGCAAAACTTTCCGCGCTGTGGTCGCAGCGATTGTTAATGCCAGACGGCGGGGAAGACCGGTGATCCTCGGCATGGGCGCCCATCCGACCAAGGTCGGTCTGAATCCCA
>DOFS01000592.1 GCA_003523945.1 Nitrospiraceae bacterium
GCGCCTATTTCCTAGAAATAGACTCGGACAGGATTTGGTGGTTAGAGTGGGTCAGGACGAATGTGCAAACATTTTTGACGTACAGGGAAATTTTGCAAATATTGTGGTAAGAAAGTTGGCAAAAAGGTTTTGATATACTGGGGACCCCTGATACAATTATATATTAACCACATGAAAATGTTGATTTCTTTGCCGTTCACTTCAGTGAAGGGTTCTTAAAAAACGTGACGAAACTTTCAAAAACCATAGAAGATCTCCCCTTTTCTGCCCAAGCTGTTTCTTTTGGTGAAATCATTAAAAATGGGGAAATTCCGAAACAATATTTGGACAGTGAGTATATTATGCATCAATTTGTGGAACGTCTGGTTCACTATGTCCTAAGTGTTCCGCAAGGCAAATTTTCAATGCCGGAATTGGGGAAACTTTTGGAGAAAATGGAGCCGACCCACCAGGTTTTCTTCTTTAAACGTCTCAAAGAAAATAGTCCCAACAGCCTGAAACAATTTGCTCCCTTATATTATGGGTTTATGGCCGAATTTCATCCTCTATTATTTACTTGAGAGATACCGGGAACAATAAAAAGTATCCTCATTGCACAATTAAAATGAAAAAATCCTAGAAGGATTATGAATAGCAGTATATAATCGAAGAGAAAGTACAACAATTTTTTTGTGAGGAACGGATAATGAATTCAATTTTACATCGTGCCGTGGCGAGTTTTTACAATCTCATTTATGAAGGGCAAGCATTTGCCTCAACCATGGCCCGAATCGATGCAGCTGAACAAGAAAGGTATTTTGGTCGGGTAGAAGGGCTCAATTGGGTCCTGGACCGATGTCAAGAATTAGAGGATGTGGATATGAATCTGACTACGGCCTCTCTTCAGAAGCTTTTAGGGGACGTCAAGTCAGATCTGGAACACGAACTCTCCATACAACGCAGGGAAAAGGGGCGCCGTGCTGATGGGAGAGAAGAAGCGCTAATTTTTGTAACTGATTACCTGATCAGCTTGATCACTGCCACGGAAATCGAATCAACGAAAAGCCCTGTGTAATTGCCTACCTACCAGTTGGGCCATTAGTGGGATGGTCCAAACTGCTCTTTGTACTCGGAACTAGCATGGGGTTGTCCCGAAAAACAATGGTCCGTGAATGGATTATCTTAGCCCTATGTTTAGGGTTAGGAGCTCATGTGGCCTTGGGCTTTCTCTTGCATGGAGGACAGAATTGGCCGATTGAATCGTATGGATACTATGGGATTTTTTTTGGTGTGTTTATCTATGTTGTAGTCCAGATTGGTCGATCGCTATGGTGGGTTAGAAAAGGCGGTCGGAGCACTCAAGGTTCATAAAAAGTCCATTCCACAAAAACAATTACGGCTTTTTTGCAGAATTTGTGGGGCCTTGGCCTTAGATGGATGAAAGATCAGATTTCTCTAAGATGATGCCTTCTTCAATAAGCATAATGGGAATTTGATCGCGGATAGGGTAGGCTACTGTTCTATCTGTTCGAAGGAGTCCTCCATCGATTTGTTCAGTGACGGGTCGCCCTCCCTTAGTCTTTAATTCTCCTTTTGAAATTCGTTTATTCAGTCGTTCCACAATCGTTTGGTCCAATAGACACACCTCTTGCTTGGTCTCTGGACAACAGAGAATGGCCAATAGGTCAGCAGCAATCTCGCCTTTTCCTGTGGATGTGTTTTCAGGTCGCACTCTATGGCTCCTTTCAATACGTACCAATAAATTGACTCACTTTTTTCATTAGAACAGTAGCACCCACCTTCGTTTGTAGCAAGAAATTCTCAGGAAATTCGGAATCGTGAGCAATCCGCAGTCGCGCCGCTGGTGCTGCGGAGTGGGTAGGTTTTTGCTAGACTGCTCTCAATTTCAATGACCGCCCTATTTTCATTGTATGAATGGACTTTCTGACCATACCTTCAAGCGGTATTTCCTTACCGGCTTATTTCTAATTATTCCGGCATGGGGAACGTTATTAATCCTCTATACGCTACTCGAAGCCTTAGAACATATGACGGTAGACATTGTGTGGGCCTTATATGGAGTGAGGATTCCCGGGTCAGGGATTACCTTTTTTTGTCTTCTGGTCCTCTGGGTGGGCATGGGAACGACCCATTTACTTGGCCAGCGGATTCATCGAAAACTAGAAAATTCTTTAGAGCGGATTCCATTCGTGCGTAGTATTTACTATACCCTAAAAAGTATGGCGGATGTCATCAAGTTCCGTGATCGGTTTGGTCAAAGCAAGGTCGTCGCATTTCCGTTTCCTCGTGACGGGCTTTGGGCTTTAGGTTTTGACATGGGATTACCCCCACATAAGCTGCAAGTTGCTCCCGAAGGACCTCTCATGATGGTCTTTGTTCCGACAGCAATCCATCCCTTTACCGGCTATCTGGCCTTTGTCCCAGAAGGAAGCGTAAATCGAATTCAGTTGCGCCCGGAAGAGGCCATGAAAATGGAGTTTTCTGCCGGACTCTATCGCCCCCAACCGGGATGGTTATCAGCAGCAAACTTTGCGAAGAAGGATACTTAACCTGTCAGCAGAAGTGAATAAACCATCCCCAGTCTTTATCAGGCGAGCAACGATGTCTGACCTGAATACTATTGTAAATTTCAATATGGCTTTAGCCAAAGAAACTGAAAATCGAACGTTGGATGTGCAGGTTCTTGAGTCTGGTGTAAAGGCACTTCTTAAAGATGCTGGTAAGGGATGGTATGCGGTTGCAGAAAAGTCTTTTCAAAGTGGCCGACTCATTGTAGTTGGACAGATATTGATTACCTTTGAGTGGAGCGATTGGCGAAACGGGAATTTTTGGTGGCTTCAAAGTGTGTATGTGCATCCAGACCAGCGCCAACAGCATATTTTTCGGCAACTTTATGAATACGTGGAAGGCCAAGCCCATTTGAACCGTGAGCCCATTTGCGGATATCGTCTTTATGTGGAAGAGAAAAATATTCAAGCCCACCAAACCTATGCCAAACTTGGATTTCAAGAAACTGCCTACCATATGTATGAGAAAGAATTTTCCTGGAC
>DOFS01000528.1 GCA_003523945.1 Nitrospiraceae bacterium
TGGCTGTCAGTGGGGTGATGGTGTCAAGGAGGAACGGCTTCATGAGATTATTTTTCACAATAATGTCCAGGGAAGTTTCTCCCATTTCTTTGGGAGGCAGAACATACATCAATCCCTCCAGGGGTGGCTCGTTGGTCATAAAAGCCTGATACCGTGCATAGAGATGCTGGTTTTCTATGAGATAATCGTTGAGAATATCCAATCCGCCCATTTGACCACCCAATGGTGAGTGAAAAGCGAGCGTGCCCAGGTAGATAATTTTTCCCGGGACCACATGGAATCTCGGGCCACTATCCGTCTCAAATGTTAGGCTTCTGAACCCCATCCAGATTTGAGTAATCTCATAGTGTCCACCCGGAAGCTCCCAGTAAAATCTCCCACTTTTATGTAACGAATGATGATAGCGGTCGCCGGTTACCTCATTGCGCAGTTCGATTTCAGCAAGGTTGCGAGTGGACATGCCCACAAATCCCGGCGCATTTTCATCTGGTAGGAACCGACCAAAGGCTAGTCCCGTGTGAGCGGAATGCCCCTCTCCAGGCCACTCCGACGTAACAGGATGTTGAGGAAGAGTGGTGGCGCACCCGCTGAGGAATACGATCGAGAGTACAAGATGCACAGAAGTTGAAATGGGGGGTAACAGCATCGAATGAATCCTCACTCTTGCAAAGAGTAAATATTTGGGAGTCAAAGAAAATTAGCCTTTACTCCTTATTTTATTTTTAATGCGATTCCTGTGCCACTCCCTTACCTTTGAACGACGGAGTCTCGACCTTGGCAGGCGTTCCCTTGAGGGATTTCCTTTTCATTGAAACTGTTAGGGTTGCATAACATGCGAGCCCAAAACCGGGGGAGAAGTGTTGGACTTTTCTGGGTCTCCGATTCCATTCGAATAGGGAAGGATAATTGAATTGGATACATTGTATCTCGGGGTGTACACAGTTTGACCAATGCTCCCGGATACCGATGCGCCAAGGTGTGGAAATGGATGACAGAAGGGTGGAAAGGGACGACAAAATCTTTTCGTAGGAGAAAGCCGGCCTTGCAGTGTGGAATGGGTTCATCAGATAGGTAAGGCGATGGCTCAATATCTCCTCAAATTCTTTTAAGCATCGACATAGTGAATGATCAACGAGTATCACTCCGACTCTGTTGAACCCCCCCTTCGGCCGTTATTCGCCTTTTGGAATGGAGATGAGGGGTGTTTTCGTACTGGACACATCCGTGACGGTCATTTGAAAGAGGTTGGTCAATACACTAAAGGCCTCCTGGTTCCAGCTTGGAACCATTCCCTGGGTAACAGGGACCCGGCGAAGGGAATAATACCGTCCTTCCAGTTCCACAAAGAAATCCGAATCGGTAGGGACTTCCCCCGTTTCGGCAATCTCCAAGGTTCGTGCGGGGTTACGCCCGATGACGTCGGTTCGTGGATTCGGGGCCACCGGAAACTCCGGTTCTTCCGCAATACCTCTGGCGATAAACCCCAAAATGGCAGTGAAGCTTCTGAGCAGAATTTTCCCACGAAAAGGGTAGGTGCCTCCCGGAAATTCCGGCTTGATATCCACATAGATCCAATCCCGGGGGTCTTGCTCGATGATTTCGTTCAGGCGTCGACGCTCTTCACTGTTCATATTTTTCGGATTGTCATTGGACATGACCAGGCGTCCTTTGATTTTTCTCATGAGTGTCGGTGGGGTATCATCCGTGGGACGTGTCCATCGATAGCCTGTATCCAAGACCGCCACAACCTCTACGGGCGTTAACGCTCGCTCCAGAGCAACAGGATAGGGCTCCTCATACACCAAAGGTTCGATAAAGAGTTGTCCGGATTGGTTGAGCCCGGCCAAATGCAGGAGCCGTTGACGGATTTCGCGGTACTCGTCTGCATGAGAAGGATCATTGAAAATGAGGGAGGAAGACCCGCCTCGTTCAATCAGCATTCCGCGGGCCATCAACCGGAGAAGCATATTGATGTCTAAGCCTTGATGGACCAGAAACTCGAATTGAGATTCGTCCAGCGGTCGGAGGATGCGTTTGGTAAATTCTTCACCCGAAATGGGGATGATAGTTACGGTGGGATTTTCAGCCACGCTGGTACTGAAACCCACCTCCACGGGAGCATCTTCAGGAGATGGACCTATTCGCCCGAGGATTCCGGATTCGACTCGAAAATCGAAGGTGGCCGCGACGCTGGACACGGTTGTGAAATGAATCGGGTGGTACTGGCGCGAACGGGCGATATTGAGTAGAAGCAATTCGGCTTCCACCCGGTTGACGGTTCGGTCGTATTCCAGGACGGCTTTGTGAAGGGCAATCGGGGATAAACACCCCGATAGGCTGATACAGCAGGCACAGAGTGTGAGCAACGAGCAAGAGGGATTCATGGCCTGGATTGCGCGGGCATTTTTCAGGTGAAGCGGGCCCGGTCAATTTTTAGCTGACTGTCCTCTTTGTGCAGGCGTTCGTCGTAGCCGATCTGGCGGAGAACATCGCCCATAGTGGCAAAGTTTCCATATTCTTCTTTGAAGCAACTATCGAACGGTTCCCGGTCGAACTCCGGATGTTCCTGAACAAACTTCATGTATTCCCGTTCGGCATGGTCTTCAAATTCCCTATTCAGTTGGTAACTGAGCGAGGGGTTGATGACATACAACAACCAGCTGATGTGGTAGTAGACACACGCAATGATTTGGGGGAGGACCCGGTGCCGGAGGAATTCCTCGCGAATACCATGCCGATGGGTCCATTCCTCCAGAATGAGCAAATGCCATTGCTCATTGTCCTGTTGATGACGGCTTTCCTGCACCCGGTCGAAGATGCGGCGGGCAAAGTCCGCCTGGTGAGAGGAATGGGTGATCGCAATATAGGCCACATGTTCCCAGGCTTGATAGGGAACCCGGGCGATCAATTCCAGTATTTTGAATTTGTTCCAGGTCCGTTGCCGTCCGTACAAGACGTCCATCGTCCAGAAAAGGATCCTGGCAAGAATGCCATACCGGATCGGAGGTGAAGCCAGGGTGTTAACTTGCTCCTTATGTAATTGTTCCGCGGATAACATGGGCATGGACGGTCTCCTT
>DOFS01000012.1 GCA_003523945.1 Nitrospiraceae bacterium
CTCGTGAGGTTGATTACGAAAGGTCTCGGGATTAAGAGAGACTTATCGGAAGCTAATACGGATAAAAATATCCATATGACTCAAGTCTAAAGTGAAAAAGCGGAGCCAGTCTCTCAAACTGGCCCCCCAGCAAATCTGCACATGGGGGATTTGGAAAAATATGTGAGGGGTTCTAAAAATGAACAACCGAAGATGGTGCGCCCGGCAGGAGTCGAACCGGCAACCTCTTGATCCGTAGTCAAGTGCTCTATCCATTGAGCTACGGGCGCTATGTATTATTTATCAATGACTTAGGTGAGTCGTCCAAAGTAGCAGAATGGGCTAGTGTTAAATAGGTGTTAAAACGGGAAGCAGCTTCCCGCAAATCCCCTTCCAGGAAACTATTGTACCGTTTAAACACGTCCAATGTCTTGTGTCCAGTGATTTTCATGATCGTCAGATGATCAATCCCCGCCCGGCGCATGTTCGTTACGGCAGTATGCCGGAAATCATGGAAGTGAAACCCCCGAATGTTCGCCCGGTCACAGGCCCCGTTGAAGGCCGTTTTAATGGAATTAACCGAATGTCCTTTGACGAGGAAAACATGTTCCTCTCCAAGGTAGCGGACTTTATACAAGTCCTTGAGCATGGTCGTCAACTCAGCCGTGAGAGGGACCAATCGCCCTTCATTCGTTTTTGTATCCTCCGCTCGTAGCCTGATGACATTAGCCTTGAAATCCACATAATTCCACGTCAAATGGAGAATCTCCCCTAACCGCATGCCCGTCTGATACGCCATGAGATTGACGGCTTGAAGGTGAGGGGCTGAATGAACCTGAAGCCTGGTAAATTCTTCGGGATCTAACACCCTGTCCCGTGCATTATTCTCCCTTTCCATTTTGATCCGACTTACTGGATTCTTTTCCAGCCAATTTTCCCGAACAGCATAACTAAACAGATGTTTCAGCAAAGCCAAATCCCGATTGAGACTGGAAATCTTTAGCTTTGTTCCTTGAAGACCAGTAGCTAACCGGCGGGTATCCCGATAGGCTTCAATGTGAGTGGTAGTAATGGACCCAAGTATTTTGGTGCCAAAAACGGGCAAAAATCGGTTTTCAATGGTGGTTTTCTTCCAAGTGTAGGAAGATTGCCGTCTAATATCGGCTAACCCAAGATAGCAGGAGGCCAAAAACCGAAAGGTCCTAGCCTGTCCATCCTCCACACTCTTGATCCGTCCCATCATCAAATCCGTTTTAATCTTGGCCTCTTGTTGCTTGGCCACAGTTTTGTTGGGAGTCAGGGTTTTCCACCGTTTGAGCTTAGCCCCCGGTGTCCCCCGTGCTAACTGCAACACCTTCCCGTCATCCACGACGGGAAACTCCACGTACCACCCGTCCTTCCTTTTTGTGAGTCCCATCTGATTTCCCTCCTTTGGTTTTAGGTTGTTCCCCGATTAACTCCGATACAGAAACATTAAGAGCATCTGCTAAACGCTGGAGGGTGGATAGGCGAGGATCCAATTTACCTGTCTCCATTTTGACAATCGAGACATAATGAACCCCCGCCAATTCCCCCAGCTTCCGCACAGATAACCCTCGTTGTTCCCGTAATGCTTTAAGGTTCATGCTTTCTGCATGGTAGCTAATTAACTACCACATGTCAATATAGTTTAACTGGCATGGGCATGACCGTTTGCTCCTGTAGCCATTGATTCAGTAGGCCCACATCAAACCGAAGTAATCGTCCTACTTTGACATGGGGAATCCGTCTTTGACTGACCATGGTGTACAAAGTTTTGACTGCTAACCCTGTATACTGGGAAGCTTCCTGAATGGTGATGATTTGGTAATATGTCTGCTCTTTTGTTGCTACTGATTTTCCCACTTGTTCTCCTCGTTTTTCGATACCTCCCCCATGAACCGTCAAAACGTCAAACCTCCACTAGAGACAGGTGAAAACCCATATTCTCAGGTGTCAAAATTGACACCTTGAAACACGCAATCTTCCCTTGCTACATGAGCGCCATTGACACTTTGACGGCAAAAGAGAGGGGATAAGGGTTAACAGTTCATGAATTGAGGAAGCTCCTCTTTCTCGTCATGCTGCTTACTTTCGGTCACATCAATCAATTGCTTGGGGTATCGGTTGCGCCATTCCCCGTACCATTGGCGGGTCAATCGATACCCTCTTTCGTGGCCAGTGTTGATCGGTGTCAGATCAAAACGCCGCAATAACCCAGCTAATGCCGCACCGCTCTCAATCCATGACAAATCAGGGTGTTCTTGGCATTTCTGCAATAAATGTTGTGTTGAAATAAATCGCATTCCTGTGTCCTCTTCTTTGTAAGGCCGACGAGAAATAATCGGTTCCACCAAATCCAAAAAGAATTGGAATGCCCCTTCCCGTCCGGTTGGTTCCCGGCGAACGATAGAAGCAATAAGACTGGTTGCCAGCCTACTCAGGATGGAAGGTCCCTCAGGTCTTTCTTGATCGGCAAGCATGGCCAACGTACATAAAGGTTCGGCAATGTCTTGGAATCGGTCATCAAACCCTTTTAACACTTCCAAGGTGGTAGGCAAGTTGGCATAAGTCGAAATGACAGCCGCCTCATGTTCATCTACCCACAGGGAAAGAAGCTCACGGATTTCAATTATCTCTTCCATGAGCCGATCAGCGCGGAAACGAGGCATCCTATCCGATACCCGTTTCAACACGATGGCAAAGGTTCGGTCTGCTAAGGTATCTGCTAGACGTTCAATTCCAGCAAAGGCTTTAGGCCCGAAAACTTCAAAGGCTTTTACCTCGAATTTATCGCCTTTTCCTTTTTCCAATCTTTCGATGACAGCCCCACGCTCAAACCCTGCATTGAGCACGGAGAGCACAGCTCCAAATGTTTCCTTATCCTGATCCCGCAGTTGATCTACTTCGTCCATAATCAGTATTTTTCGCGGGTTCCGATAGAGGACTGCTGCGGTAGGAAAAGAGGTCACCGGCGGATTTTCCGCACTAAGTAAAGAAATCATCTTTAACAATTGACTCTTCCCGCATCGTGGTGTTGCCGACCGGATTGAGAGATATCCGTAATACTGGAATTGCTTGTAGCAATAGGTCCCTGCAACCCAAATTGCTACCAGCATGGCCAATTCCTCTGAGGGTAGTTTGATATACGTCCTAATCAACCCCTGAATCCGTTCAAGGATATCTCCCAATCGGTTTTGAGCTTCGGATCCCTCCGGTTGTTTCTCTTCTCCTTCCTTCTCTTCCTCCGTCTTGTATTCGGGGGAATCTTTTGCTAGGTTCTCTTTTACAAGTTGTTTTCTCTCTTCGCCGTCTTGGATTGGGTCAGAATCTGAGGCGGCGTTTTCTTTTTCTGATTTGCCCTGCTTCTGGCTAATTGGCTCAACTATCTCAACCATTTTCTCTAATACTCCGGTGTTTTTAGTTAATTAAAAGTAAATTCTTCCTGTTCAATTGGGCGGTCCTCGAATTTTCCTCATAATCTTATTTTCCTTTTCATTAAAAGTTCTCCTTCAGGCTGATTATTACACAGTGGTAGCGGCATAAATTAAACTGAAGAATTTATTCCACCTCTCAAACAGGGGGAATTTTTCTCTATTGTAGTTTTATTAAACCAACAGACAGTTGGCACAAATGGGGACGGGTATTTTATTCCCGAATTAACAAACAGAAAGGTTGATTAACAGCGGGATTAATCAAAAGGAAGAAAAGTTCGAAGGGCAGGAAAATTCTTTGAATCCGAAGGGGCATTATCAGGCAAAAGGCGTTTATTTTCCTTCTGAAGGTTTTCTAAAAAGGGAAGAATTTTATTAACATCTTGCGGAAAAATCACAACACGCTTATGAGGCATTCCGTGTTCTTCGATAACCTCAGGAGCAATATCTCGAAATTGTGTTTCGGAAAGCTCCCTTCCATATTTCGTAAAAATGGCTTCAAATAAATCCTCCTGGCCTTTCTGAAAATTAGAAAGTAATTTTTCAATAAAAACCTGTTCCTTTTCATTTAAGTCCTCAAAACCCATTTGATAGTTCAATTTCCAGAATCGGACATATTTTCTAATTGCCCGCTTTTTCTGCTCGGATAGTTCTTTTAGTGATTCAAGATCATGTACGGTCATAGAATCGTCAAACCCTAATTCTGGCTTGGTCCTCAATTCGGTTTCCTCAGCTTCTAGCACTAACCGGCAAATATCAGTCTGTTTGGTTTGATCATTAATTTTACCCTGCTTCTTCAGATCCCAGATGATCCCCAGATACCGTTTCATTTGAGAGGGGCGGCCCTTTTGTTTTTGGCTTTCAGGGTGGTGCTTTTGCCAGACACTCCTAGCCTCTTTCATAAAGGCTTCAATGGTAGGAGAATCAGGAACCTCTAAATTCTTAACCTTGGGTGTTTTGGAAGGCTTAGGAGGCATGGGCCAATCCTACCCAACACTTTTAAAAAGAACTAGTCAAGGGCGGAAAAAGGAGGAATGGGAGAGCCAAAGGGCCAAAGGACAATCAATTTAAACCGACCTGAATGTTGTACATTTCTTGTAGAGATTTTTGCATACAAAATCGCTTAAGTCATTGCTTTCATTGTATTTTCTTTTCAAGCATTGTTGACCCCCAAGGTAGCGCAAAAAAGGGGTTATCTTGGAGGTGGCCGAGCTATCTAATACCACTTGTACCCCCGCCCTTTGCCTTTCCTAGCTATCCACAGGTAGCCCATGCATGAGTTAGAAATTCAGGCTCAGTTTATAAAAAAGACAGGAAAATGCTATCTGTTTTTGGGTACGAGTGGTACCTTTACCCATTCAGGATGTTGGGAGACATAAAAGAGATGGATCAATAAAGGGGCTCAAGAGACCATTGAAAACTTGCTGAATTTTGATTAGGAAAGGGAAATGAATTACTCAAAACTGGTTCTTTTGATTTTTCTGGGAGTCATTTTAAGCGGATGCTTAAAAGCTTCTAAACAACAGGCTTCTGATTCGGAACAATCTCCAAAGATAGTAACCTCTATTTTAAATAAATCCGACCTCCAAGAAACGGAAAAGCTGGTTTTGCTTGCACGAATTGCCTATAGCACTAAGGATGACAATGAGAGAGAAGCAAGTCTATTAGCTATCGAAAAGATTAGATTTTCAGATAAAGAACCTGGAGAGCTAGACACCTTTGGAAAGTTACTCCAGGCGCGATTGGAAAGGAGGGGACTGAATACCGTTATTGTAGATACACGACAAGACGCACTTAAAATAGTTAATCTGGTTCTTCAGAGTGATCTTGAACATGCCGTAGGTAAAATACAAACAGGTGACACTTTTTCTTCTAAAGCTTCTGTAGCAGAAAAATCTTCTTTTAATGATTCAGCAACAAATATTTTTCTTCCTGCTCCTGGCGCACAATCTTTTTTGGGGCCAATTACCCCCAATGCATATGGTCCAGGAATTAACAGCGATGCAACAGGAAGACCATTCACCTATCAACCGGATTTTGGTGCCAGTGGCTTTCCAGGTCCCACCTTAAAAGTGAAACCAAACGCATATGGACCAGGGGTAGGAATGGATCAATATGGGAGACCCGTGAGACCGAGTAGTTGGCCTTAAAAGCTTGCACTCAAAATCCGAAATGTGATGGCCTTTTCATTCGTAGGTATGCCTTGTTCAAACCCTCCTAATTCAAAAGAAAAATCCCAGAGTTTCCCCGTCAGTCCGGTGGGATTCTCTACAGCTGGAAAGAGGTCGGGGTTTAATGAGGCGTTGCTCCAACGTAAAAGATGATCGAGAAGTTCTTTAGCTACTTGTAATGTAATGGTAAGGCGAAAGTCGAATCTGCCAATGCTCAAAATTCCATTCCCCACAGAGCTATCTCCAGTCCAATCCCACCGACCTACATTTACAGTGGCATAATATTCTGCCAAGCGCTCTGGGCTAACAACCTTAGCTTCAAATTCGTATTCAAACGCCCCTTGCAGTTCAATTTTTGGGGGTAATAATCCACTAGCTGTGGGATGGGTTATGGTGGAGAGGTTAAATTGAATATTGCGAGAGTCGAGTGGTTCTATGATATAGGCATTTACCACAACTTTTTTTTCATTGAGCAACCAATCAATTTTTTTATACAAATTTAAGTGCCCCTATTGCCTTGCGCCATTAAAGCTCAGATTCTACATCACCTTTTAAAGGCACGATTAACTGCTAATACAACAAGGGCAGCCTGAATAGGAATAAAGAGCCCTGCAAGTATTGTTAAAAATTCTCCCCATGGAGAAACAGGCGAAAAGTGCAATGGTGATTGTAGGGTTGAAATTTTAAGGGTATAGGACAATAAAACAGACAAAAAATTCACATTTTCTACAGGAGCCATTCCACTCCAAATAAAAAGACCATTAAAGAAAATCGGGAGAACCAAAAGAATAATTATTGCTTGACTAGGCCTTTGTCCATAGCCGCTTGATAACCAATACAACCAGGTTAAGGAAGGAAGCCACTTACGCCATTTGTTTGCTTTCCTTTTTTTGTCCATCTCACCATAATAAAAATCCCCTGACGCAGGATAATTTCTTCTATCTTCGTAACTTTGACGAATCTGCCGATATGCACTTTCGAGTGCTTCTGGTTCTTTGGTCCGAGGTTCAAATAAGCATTTTCTTTTCCAGAATTTCAGATTAACCCCAAAAATTGAGGGAATTATCTCCGGCCAGATTACACCATGGAAATCAATCCCCCGGACATCTGCCCCTACCAGAATACATTTCGAAAAATTCACATTTCGAAAAAATACAAAGTGAGGCTGAAAAAAATAAGCCCTTTCAAAAGATACTCCAACTAGCCTTCCCCCATCGGAAAATAAAAGGCAGTCTTTTGTCCCAATGAAATTGGTTAGTGATTTAAAATAAGCTCCCATAAAAACATTACCTTTAAACTGGGCATTCCGGAATGAAACAGCAGCTTCAAATAATGCCTCATCGAAATCAACTTTCTTTTGGAATTCCGTCTGATTAAAGGAGGCCTCTTTCATAAAGAGGGCCCTCTGGAAGGAAACCTCTCCGTTGAATATAAGGTTATCAAAGGACATTTCCTTTTGGAACTGGGCACCATTAAAATTTAACTGGCCCAGGTCAGAGAAACAAACCTGACCATGGGGAGAAGAGAAGGAGGCCGGACCGTGAAACTCAGTATTCTCAAAAAAGACGTTTTTTTCAAATTTAGTGTCAGAAAAGAAAACCTCTTGCAGAAATTTTGCCCCTTTAAAACTGACATCTCCCTTAAATTCGACGGGCAGGGTTCCCTCAAAAGTTACTTTGTCTTGGAAACAAGTGTCATTGAACAGAACCTCTTGATGGAATGCAACGTCCCCTATCAATACGGCCTTTTGAAACGTGGCATGGGAAAAGGTAATTTCCCCTTCTATTCCACATGTATAGATATTGACCTTTTCCTGAAATATAGCAGAATCAAAAATAGTCCTTCCGCTAAACCAACCATGGTCAAAACGGACCTCTCCCTGGAATGTTGCGCTATGAAATGATATGGACCGATCGAGTTCAAATGTCCCACTCCGAATCCATTCATGCATCTTCCAATTTGAAGGGAAAACGACTCCAGTGAGATCAATATTTTTACCCTTTGGAACTGCCTCCTGTACTTTTTGTACTGCCTTTTGAAACATCGCTAATTCTTTGCCTGGATTCTTGACATGCAATATACAAGGCAATTCATCGCTCTGCTGGTCATTCCAAGCACATTTCATTCCGGGATTACTGACCATCCAGGAACATTTTCCTCTACGTTGATCTAAGGATTGTTGTTTAGCTGTTTCCATTGGTAGTTTACTCTAACGTTTTCCGTCTAAAAATCAATCCATTTTCTCAAAGGGAGCGGAAGAAATAGACCGACACGTCTCCCACTGTATTAGGCTTTACCTGCCCTGGCGTTGGCTCTTATGCCAAAGTCCCCAATGGTACGCCATACCCTTTATCAAAGAGAACAGGTGTTATTACAGTGTTAAGAAGAGGGAGATAAGGCAAGAATCAGGAGGAAAGGGAGAGAAAGTCAGAAAAGATGAATCGCTAGTGTCTATAGGGGAATGAGGAGGGGACTGCCGATTTCTCAAGTACTTCGACAATCCCCTTTTGTTCGATCCGTAGTCAAGTGCTCTATCCATTGAGCTACGGGCGCTTTTACTGTATTTTCAATGAGTTAGGTGGGTTCGTCAAGCAGTACCATCTGCCTGGCATGAAATAAATGCTACCCCAGCAAAACTATCACGCTCATGGTCTTAATGAAATGCACTTTACCATTTATTATCTTTTCATGTCTTAATTTTTGGTGCGATAATTTTTAAATCCGTTAGGTGGGCAATCTCTTTCCATCCTGTAACAACCAGCCTTATACCGGTTCTTTCCTAAACGCGTCAATTCGGTGGGTAGGAATAAGACCAACCGTCCCTTGTAAACTCTTATGCTTT
>DOFS01000363.1:0-1221 GCA_003523945.1 Nitrospiraceae bacterium
GGCTTACGAGCGAATCAACTTTCCAAGGAGAATCTATCTGAGCTTAAACGAACTGTCAGGGAATATCTGCTGAGTCCAGGCGAATCGCTTTCAACTGAAACCTAGTACCTAGGTCATCGTCGAGTTTTTCACTTTCCAGTAATTCTCGATGGGATTTTTGATTAAATCAGGGATTTCGAAACCTGGATGCACCAGGTGCAAGTTTGGCCCTAGGATTGATGATGAAGCAGAGGTGGCGGATAATAGGTTGTGTTGATTGAATGAAATGAAAGATTTGAGCCCACCGATCTAAAACTCGCTAGGCTAGATAATTCGGTTCCGCTTGGCATGACAACATCAACCCGACAGCTTGCAAAACTTCTCTCACTCAAACATATAACCTGTCTGTGGGGTAAGTTTCCCCCATTACCTATTAGTGGTTAGTAATTTTCAACGGACCACGGGTAATTCAACAAGGGATGGCCGATCGGAGGTATGCCAGACTTCCTATGTGGGTGCCGGACCATCCAAGTTTCGGAAATGATCCTTGTCGGCTCCGGCCAGGGCGATCTAGATGCGATGCCCTTTCTTGAAATTGGTAGGACGTGGGAAGTAACTCGAGTAGAGGCTTGAGACCGTTCCGTTAACCCCATATCTAGAAATTTCGTCACGGGTGGTGTCGGGGCCTTCCCGCGTCTTTTGTGTCAAGCCTAGCGGACTGCCGTTACGGCGAGGCGGAATCCCAACGCGTGGAGGAGTGAGTCGAGGCTTTTGAGTTCAGGATTGCCCCGTTTGGAGAGCATCTTGTACAAACTTTCGCGGTTGAGCTTGGCCTTTTCGGCGAGTTGTGCCACACCGCCCTGAGCTTCGGCCACATTCCTCAACGCCAGAAGGAACAATTCGGGATCGATATCCTCCAGCGCCGCGTTCAAATATTCTTCGGCCTCACCGGCATCACGCAAGTTTTCAATCAGGTCTGGCTAATAGGCTTTGATCTTTTTTTATGCTCTCCGCCTGCTTTCGTCCTAATATCCTTCCGCGTTTTCGATGTCCCTGGTTTGCGTACGGTTGATTGGGCGTTGTCACTGCTCCGACGCCTTCCGTCTGGCCCAACGGAGGGACGCTCTCCTCATCTGGCGGGCCTTGTTTGAGCCCTGCGAGTTGGACCGCCCTCCTAAAGCTGGCGTCCCTCCGCTCTGAATGAGGCCAGACGGGGCGTCCATGGTTTTGGGCCCTTTTGCC
>DOFS01000363.1:1349-4912 GCA_003523945.1 Nitrospiraceae bacterium
CCTCGCCTGCCGGGGCGAAATCCGGCAACACGGAACAACAAGAGGGTGCGAGAGTGGGATCACACGTGGATTGCGTGCAGCCGCCAACACGTTTTATGTTCAAGCTCTAAGAGGGATTCTCGACGATGTAAAGCGCGAGTGTGATGTTGGTTGGGCTCAGATCTTTCGTTTCACTCAAGATGACAACTCGATAAGACTAACGCAGCCTCAACGAACCACGGGCAGTTGAATATGAGATGGCCGATCGGGTGTGTGCCAGACTTCCAATGTGGGTGCCGGACCATCCAGGTTTTGGAAATGGTCTTTGTCGGCTCCCGCCAGAGCGATGCGGATGCGATGCCCTTTTTTGAATTGATAGGACGTGGGAAGTAACTCGACTAGCAGTGGCGTGACTTCACCTGGAATGAGCGGGGCGGCATCCGCACGGCGAAACGTGTGAACGGGGAGGGGACCTGTAGAGGTGAAGATGGTGTCGCTTGGTTGCCATTGCCGATGGATGGCGCGCAGTTCGCCTTCGGTGACGTAATGCACGTCTCCTTCGGGTGTGACATCTTCCAGGTAGACAAAGAGGTTCGTGTCTTGAGTGGTGGCAGAGAGGTAGACGGTGGCTACGGGATGCCCGGTGACTTTGACCGCCTCTGAAAGCGGCTCAGATGTATAGACCAACAACTCCTGATCTCGCTTTTTCCGATCGGGGTAAGGATTAATCAGCGAAATACCCACCAAGGTATTCCACCGGGAATGCTTGCCGGTTCCCGTGGTGAGATCCACCTGGTATCGATCGGGATTGTTTGCTGGTGGAGGAGCATTCTTCGAAAGCCCGCCTTCTTGTTGGAAATACATCGAAAGGGGTGAGGACTCAGGCGGCCAGCTTGTCGATGTTTTCCATCGTTCTTCGCCCATGGTGTAGTAGCGGATCGGTGGATCATTCGCGTTTTCCGTGGTCACGCCCTTCAGATGGACATCGAAAAATTTGAGCAGTTCTGCCGCATGGTCAAACTGCGCGGGTCCAAGCGCGTATGGGCTGATCCGGCGTTTCCCTCCGTGATCCCATGGCCCGATTATGAGCCGATGTGACGGTTGGTGGTGGTGGAGATACCGTTTGATAGCGGCCAGTTGATATCCCCCGTCGAACCACCCGCTGTAGCTATAGATGGCTGCGCCTGATTTGGCAATGTCGTCGGCATAGGTGTGTGTGCTAAGCGCGTCGATGTTGGCGGCCTGTACCGACGGTGGAGGGTCATCCCGAAAGACAATTTCAGAGGCTTCCCGATACGGACTCCAATTGGTCTCGTGGTCCTTTAGGGCGAGTGACAAGAGGTCAAGGCCAGTATCCCCATCCACCGGCCGCACTCCACGCACGAAGAGATTCCCCATCAAGCCCCCATGGGGTAATCGGTTGTGGTCAAGCCGATGAATAATCTCACTCCAGGTTTCTGTAAACCAATTGAGATGGATTCCACCCGGAAAGATAATTTCGGAATAGAGATCGAAGCCTGAATACATCGGGGCAATGGCTTTGACGGCCGGATGCTGATTGACGAGTAACATTTCAGCGGTCCCGCCACTATAGGAAATGCCCATAGCCCCGACGTTTCCGTTTGACCAGGGTTGGGTGATGATCCAGTCCACAATTTCTGCGCCGTCTTTGATTTCCTGAGGGGAATAGGCGATCGGTCTGTTCCCGAATGACGCGCCGGAGCCCCGCACATCTACATCGACCCACGCATAGCCCTCTTGAAGAAATCGTTTGGCATAGGACCCCATGAGCCCCCGTGGACCGTCCTCTTTGAATGCAGAGACCAGCCATCGATACTCAATTGCCCGCCAATACCGGGTTTGATGTAGGAGAGTGGGAACTGTTTGGCCTGCCTCAAGACCGGAGGGGAGATAGATATCCACCGCAATCTTGACCCCGTCCCGCATCGTGAGATACTGCGAGGTACGGTAAAATTTCCCGTTGGGTTCTACGTTGCTGGTGGCAGAGGATGATGGACTGGCTGCCGCCGGGTCAGAATGCTCAACAGTATTTGGCGCACAACCTGCGAAGAAAGGGAGTGCCAGCCAAAGCAGGATGAAAGCCCATAAGCGGAAAAATTTCGGCATAGGGAGATGAGAGAAACAGCCGGCAGATTGGAAACGGAGATTGTTTTGTCTGAACATATGGAGTGGACGAGTATTGGTTCTGGTCATACAGCTTGACGGCTTGTATCGGGGATCCACCTTGGAGTTTATCAGTAAAAACGCGTCGTGAGGAGAAGGCCGCGTATTAGTTTCTCCAACTCTGGTGTCAATGTGATGTTCTGTGTGGCCGGGTTTTGCCCCGGCAGGCGAGGCCCTTTTGTTTCCGCAAAAGGACCCAAAACCATGGACGCCCCGTCTGGCTTCATTTAGAACGGAGGAACGCCAATTATGGGGAGGGCGGTCCAACTCGCGGGGCTCACACAAGGCCAGCCAGCGTAGTAGGGCGTCTCTCTCTGAGGGCCAGACAGCAGGCGTCGATCCATGGGAGACGGAACCTTTCAGGGACTTTCACGAAAGCGCGACATGAATGTTCCGACCTAAATATCAATGGGTTTATGATAGCAAGAGTGTAAACATGAGGAGAAGGTAATGGCCTCAGCATTTGCACATGTGGCAGTGGCGTTTGCCATGGGCAAAAGCCTTCACTCCCAATTCCACACCTCAAGGTTTTGGTGGTTCACCGTGGCCTGTTGTCTGTTGCCGGATGCCGATGTGCTGGGATTGATGCTTGGGATTCCGTATGAGCATATATTGGGGCATCGTGGATTCACCCATTCCATTGTCTTTGCCATGCTGGTGGGAGTGGTGGTGCCCCGCTTGGCTGCCCCCATGATCCGGTATGGGACCCGACGGTATTGGCTGTTTGCCTTATATTTCTCTCTCGTCACCATGTCCCACGGGTTTCTGGATGCTCTGACCGATGGGGGTCTGGGCATTGCCTTTTTTGCGCCATTCGACTCGACCAGGTATTTCCTGCCCATGAGACCTGTATCCGTCTCGCCAATTGGAATCTCGGCCTTTGTTTCCCATGAAGGATTTCGAGTGCTCCTCAGTGAACTGGTGTGGATTGGCATACCCGTTGGGCTCTGGTTGATGGTGTTAAAAATCACCGGAAGAACGGCAGGGAATAAAGCGCAGGAGTAGCCTTAGGAGCGGAAGGAAGTAAGGAAACGGGAGAAGAGCAGTCTATAGAGTCATTCCAATAAGCTTCCGCATTGTTTGATCAAAAAAACGAAAGTGCCGGGTTTCGGCCCGGCAGCCGAAGTCCTTTTCTTTCGGGAAAAGGACTCAAAACCATTGACGCCCCGCCCGGTCACAGCAGATTGGTCGGACGCAAGACATAGGAGTGCGGACCAACTCGCTGCGCTCATACAAGGCCCGCCAGAGATGAGACCGTCCGACCATAGGGCCGGGCAGCAGGCGTCGGAAAATGGGGGAAATAGAGACGACAAAGAAAACTCATGACAATATCACCTATACTGGCTTGACCCCAAGACAGGAATGCTTGGGAAATTTTTTGCATTCACGATAGACCTCTG
>DOFS01000350.1 GCA_003523945.1 Nitrospiraceae bacterium
GCAAAAAAAATCACCGTCAATTTGGCGCCAGCCGGATTAAAAAAGGAAGGAGCAGGCCTTGAGTTAGGCATTGCAATCGGCATTTTGGTAGCTGAAGGCGTCCTGTCACAAGAAGCCGTCACCTCCTATATTTTTGTTGGTGAACTGGCACTGGATGGCAGAATCAAAGCGGTTCCAGGGGCGTTGTCCATGGCCATTGCGACCCATCACCCCTTTTCCTTGATTCTGCCTCACGACAATGCCTCACAGGCTGCAGTGGTCGACCACGCCACCGTGTTTGGCGTCTCGACCCTCCCTCAGGTGGTGGAGTTTCTTCAGGGGGCCCTCACCCTCATTCCCGTACAAACCACATTCTCCACCGTTCAACCTGTTCCGTCCTTTAACGAGGAGGACTTTGCTGATGTGGTGGGACAATATCAGGCCAAACGGGCACTAGAGGTTGCTGCGGCTGGTGGACACAATCTTCTCATGGTGGGCCCACCAGGATCGGGTAAAACAATGTTAGCTCAACGGTTAACAGGCATTCTTCCACCCATGAGCTTCCAGGAATGTTTGGAAGCCAGTCAGGTCCATAGCGTGGCCGGCAACCTACCTCCTCATTCAGCCCTCCTCACCATTCGTCCCTTTCGTGCCCCCCATCACACCATTTCGGAAGCCGGTCTCGTTGGAGGGGGTTCCATCCCCCGTCCCGGAGAGGTTTCCCTGGCACATCATGGCGTCCTCTTTTTAGATGAGGCTTTGGAATTTAAACGGTCGCTATTGGATAGCTTACGCCAGCCATTGGAAAATGGAACCGTCACCCTTACCCGTGCACAAGCCAGCTTGACGTTTCCCGCCAAACTCATGTTGATCGTGGCCATGAACCCCTGCCCATGTGGATATCGGGGCGATCCCAGCCATGAATGCCTCTGTACGCCCTATCACATCCAACGCTATCGAAGTCGTCTGTCAGGCCCGCTCCTCGATCGGCTGGATATTCACATTGAAGTCCCTGCCGTCCCGGTCAAGGAACTATCGGGCACGACAACAGGTGAAACCTCTGCCAACATTCGTCATCGAGTGATCCAGGCACGCCATCGTCAAACCGAGCGCTACCGCACTGAACAGACCTTAAACAATGCCCAGCTTAAGCCTCGCCTGCTCAAAAAATATTGCCAACTGGATCAAGCCGGGAGCACTCTCTTGGATCAAGCCGTAATTCGCCTGGGATTGTCTGCGCGAGCCTATGGGCGAATTTTACGTGTGTCCAGAACTATTGCGGATTTGGGAGAATCAGTTATGATTTCATCCACACACGTGGCCGAGGCCATTCAGTACCGGAACCTGGATCGACCCATTCTGTCATAAGGACATTTCATGGAATCGTTTAAAGTATTTCGATGGTGGTTCATGATTGGTGCCCTCATGGCACTGGCGGTCATCATGATTCAAGGCGGAATTCGCGACCTGATGCTGGCAAACGAACCCATATGGGAAATTAAACTGGTCGAGTTAGGACCGCCGATCTTTGGGGGTGGTTTATTAGGCGGGTGCCTTGCCCTCATCCTGAATCGAATCAAAGATAAAAACTAACTCAAGAAACGGGTGATTATCTCTCAACAGATTTCTTAATATCACCGGACCCCTTATTTTCTTACCTCTATCCCTTCCTACATTTCCTAGTCCCCGACCCGGCATGGCCATCAAAATCACGTAAACGATCTCTGCATGGTTTGCCCATATCCCAGTGGGGGCTGTTAAATATTTTTAATATTTTGCCTTTACATCAGCATATAAGCGCCAAAAACCCGCACGGGAACTATAAGGGAGTGTTCAAAAATGTCGTTCAGCAAGGCCGCAGCCACTTGGACGAGCGGAGCGTACGGACGAGTACGTGAACACGGCCAGGCGGCGAGAACGCCGTTGGCGGCATTTTTCAACACTCCCCCAGGAACATTTCCTCTAGCCACCAGGCCGATCCGGTCAGTACAATACGTCTCAGTCTTTAGGCTATTCACTTAAGAAAAAAGGAGGCATGGTGGGCATGGATGTGAAAGTCGGACCGCACTGGTACCGCAATTCCAATGGAATTGTAGAAATCGACGGACTCCCCCAAATTGAAATGCAGCTTCGAAAAACCGGAGGAACACCGGTTCGAGTGAACTTTGCCATTTTCGATAAAGTTGGAAAAATGCACGCAAAGATAGAAGCTAATTCCCTGGTCATCAACGAACAAGGGGCCTATCAACTGGAAAGGGTGGAAAACGGATTGGTCTTAACCAATAGAGGAGACAGAAAGCGCGTGCTGGCCATTAACGTGACGGGCACCGATCAGGTGGAAATACCGGAAGGCGAGTTCTATACCCTTAAGGGGCATCTTTTGAAGATTACACCCAGAGAATGGTCAGTGGAAAAAACCACCGAACAATCAGGCGAGACCGATATGAAGGGGAAACCGGTCGCCGTTGGCTCCCAGTAAATCAGGCCAGTAAGCCTGTGGTCGTTGAGGCCAAACGATTGTCTTTCTCCCACCAAGACGGTTATTAGATTTCAACCGACGGAGCATTGCACCCCCCTTCACAAATTGCACACACTCGCCCGCGAACCCCGTCCCCGACAATGGCCGGTCCCAACGAACTTCCAAGGTCAAGCGCCACGACATCAGACCCCTGGTAGGTCCACAAACGCCCACATTCCTGACAACAATACCAAATGGTATACCCAGGCCACTCTCGATCGCGCACGGCCATGAGTACGATCTCCTTATTCTTCTTTTGGTTACTCGATTGGTGTAATCAAATTCAGTCATCCGGCATTTGTGCCTGAATTTTCTCGGGCAAGGACTGTAACCAGTCCTCAAAGGGCAGGGCAGCATCCACAACAATCTCCAGTTTGCCATTAGATAACCGACGCACCACTCCGGGACTTTCCGGGGAAAGAGGGATTTCCACGGCCTCCCGTGAAATATCCAATTCATCCGTCACTTCTAAGATTTTTGTGATGTGTTGAAACGAGACCGTATCCATTAAGCTCACGTTGACTCCCTTCATCATCCTGATCAGTGAAATTTAAGGAACTGTGCCGGACCCTGTCAACGAACCCACGGGGTGCGACATTCACACCGCGGCTGAAAAAACCTGCCCAAAGATCCGCCCGGCAGCAACCATATCTTCGTGATTGACGTCTAGATGCGTCACCACCCTGAAGACTCGATCCCCTACGGCATTCAGCAGGACTCCGGCCTCTCGGCAGTCGGCTAACAACTTGTCGGTCGTTTTGGAAGAACGAGGGAGTTGAAACATCACCATATTGGTCTCCACAGCCTTGACATCAACCACCACACCGGGAATGTCCTGCAACAGGGTCGCCAGAAAATGCGCATTCGCATGATCCTCAGC
>DOFS01000156.1:0-2702 GCA_003523945.1 Nitrospiraceae bacterium
GAAACCGCCGGCCAGGTGGGAAAGGAAAATGCCTATACCTGGAGCAGCGTGTTTCGGGCATATGCCATGTCCGGGGATCTCGCTGAGGTGGTAAAAAAATCGAAGGGTATCCCTGAATATTGGGAACAAGGATATGCCCAGTTAGGAATTGTCTGGGGGCGATTGGAAATAGATGATATTGATGGGGCCAAAACCACAGCGGAATTCATAGAGTGGGTACATGCCAGAGGATTGGCTTTTTTAGCCATTGCCAAAAATCAAATTGAAAAAGGATTGCTTGATGATGCACGACAGAATTTAAAAAAAGCGCTACCTGCAGTTTTAAAATGCCCCCAGGTTGGGTAAGAGGGGATGCCCTTTGGCAGTTAGCAAAGGTTCAGGCTGAAGGCAACGATATTCAGGGGGCCAGACTTACTGCAGGCGAGATTCAACCTGGAGGGCATAGGGACTCTGCTCTTCGCGATATTGCCCAGGTACAAGTTGAAAATGGGGATTTTGCCGGAGCGTTGCGAACGGCAGACGGATTCCAGGGTTTTGCCTTTCCTAATCCTTTTCACCTCATTATTCATGAGCAAATAAGGCATGGAGATTTAGATGGTGCAATGTCGACTGCCTTAAAAATTCCAGAAAAGTTTCGTACCGCAGCTCTTGCTCAAGTTTCCTTGTACAAAGCCAAGCCCGGTGAGATACAAGACATTCTCAAGTCCCTTTCGGCATTTTCAAGTGAGGAAAAAGACGAATTTATGCCTACGGTGGTAGAGGAACTGGCTCAGGCCAGGCAGTATGAGCAAGCGATGGCGATTATTGCAGCAATTAACCTTCCATATTTACAATCTTTGACTTTAGAAAGAGTCGCGAGGGTTCAAATCAAATATCAAGAATGGGAGCTGGCGAAAGCTACAGGTGCCCGGAGTGGGAATGTAAGGATTTATCAGGAATTAGCTTTGGCGTGGAGTCAATCCGGAAAAATGCCTGAGGCGTTAGATTGGGTTGGCCATCTTTCGGATCCATTTGCAAAGACATATGGGTTGATTGGGATTACTGAGGCCTTGGACATCTCCACAAAAAAAATGGATAGTTCATTCAGGTAGACAAAGTAACCAGGTGGGCAATCAGGAAATCTGGGATTGTTGTTTTTCGAGTTGGGTGGTGAGGTCGTCCCATTTGTGCGTGAGACGATCCAGGTCATGTCCCCATTGTTCGCGTTCGTGGTGGAGGGTATTCCAGCGGGAGTAGTCTTGATAGGTGGCCGGATCAGCTAGTTCAATATCACGGGCTTTGATTTGTTCTTCGAGCTGGGCAATGTCTTTTTCCACTGTGGTGACTTGTTTTTCCAAGCGGGCGATGCTTTTTGAGAGGTCTCGTCGAGATGGACCGTCAGGAGGGGCGACGGTTGTCTTGGCTGTCCCATTGGTGGAATGCTCGGTCGTGGGTTTTTCCTTTTGAGGTTTCTCCTTTTTCTTCGATTTTTTCTTGTCGAGTTTGGCTTCTGGTGGAATCTGGTCCTCCAGTTCTTTGGAGCGCTTCCAGAGATAATATTCGTAGTCGCCGATGTAATCTCTGGCTCGCCCGTCATCGATCTCCACGACGCGCGTGGCCACTCGCATGAGAAACGTGGGGTCGTGAGAGATGAAAACCATGGTTCCGGGGAATTGCAACAGTGCGTCCGTTAGCATATCCACGGATGTGGGGTCCAGGTGGTTGGTCGGCTCATCTAAGAGCAAGGTGTTGGCTGGCTCGACTAACATCCGGGCCAAAGCGACTCGATTGCGTTCCCCGCCGCTCAAGGCTTTGATGGGTTTTTTCTGATCATCACCGGAGAATAAAAACGCGCCGGCTAATCCTCTTAAAAAATTTCGTTCAGTCATGGGCGCAGCTTCTTCCAGTGAATCCAATATGGAATGTTCAGATTTCAGGATTTCGGCTTGGTGTTGCGCAAAGTAGTGGAGGGTAACCCCGTGGCCTAAGGTTCTGGTTCCTTTTTCGAATTCCAAAACGCCAGCCAAGATCTTGAGAAGCGTAGATTTTCCAGCCCCGTTTTCGCCCACTAAGGCCACTCGTTGTCCGCGTTCGACTGAAAAATCTAAGCCATCATAGATGATCTTCTCGTCATAGCGTTTTCCGATATCCCGTAATTCAAATACGTCTTTTCCGCTGGCCGGGGGGTCCGGGAATTTAAATCGCAACCGTTTCGTGTCCCGCTGCAATTCAATACGTTTCACTTTTTCCAGTTGTTTGATGCGGGATTGCACCTGGCTGGCTTTGTTGGCCTGGTATCGGAACCGGTCGACGAAATTTTGGACACGTGCAATTTCTTTGGATTGTCGGTTGGCGGCGGCCTCTTCCTGGGCGTCCCGCTCAGCCCGGAGTTTTTGAAAGCGGGTGTAATTGCCCCGGTATTCCTGCAAGGTATGGTTTCGGACTTCCCAAATATGGGTGACCATGTTGTCTAAAAAGCCAATGTCATGGCTGATGATTAACAGTGTGAAATTCGAAGAGAGGAGGAATGATTCCAACCAACGTTGCGTGGGTTTGTCGAGGTGGTTGGTCGGCTCGTCCAGCATAAGGACGTCGGGAGCTGACAGCAATAAGTGGGCTAAGGCCACCCGCATGCGATAGCCGCCCGATAGGGTATCAATTTTCCGTTCCCAATCCGACTCCTGAAATCCTAATCCGGCAAGAATCCGCTTGGCTTCGTGATC
>DOFS01000156.1:2841-4016 GCA_003523945.1 Nitrospiraceae bacterium
AGAATGGTGTTTCCCGGCAAAGACTCCAGTTCCTGTGGCAAGTAGCCTAGGCGAAGAAACGGACGTTGTCGAATCCTCCCGCTTTCAATGTCTTCATCATTGAGGATCATGCGCATCAGAGATGTTTTGCCTGATCCATTAGGACCGACGAGTCCTACACGAGTGTGGGGTTTGAGGTGTGCCGAGGCCTCAATGAATAGGGGTTTTGTGGGATAGCTCTTAGAAATCTGTTCAATATGTAACATGCGGAAACACCATCCAATATGTGAGATGAAAGCTCAGTCAAAACCCCTTTGTCATGGTCAAGAAGACGGAAAGGAGGGATGAAATTGGTGGAGCTGGCCGGGATTGAACCGGCGACCTCGTGAATGCCATTCACGCGCGCTCCCAACTGCGCTACAGCCCCACACCGAGCATGATGCTATCACGCGATTAAGGTTCGGTCAAGAAAATCCAGAAGTAAGAAAGACATACCTTCCTCGTTGACAAATTATGCGTTGAGACCTACGATTCACCCTTAGAGCTCTGGCTGTCCTGCTGGCCGAGTTTTTTTTTGTCCCGTGCTCTTGCTCTGTGCGTCTGGAGGAAACTATGGCCGCGTTGGTTGTCGTCGGCTCCCAATGGGGAGATGAGGGAAAAGGGAAAATTGTGGATCTTCTGGCCAAGGACGCGGATGTCATTGTCCGCTATCAGGGAGGGTCCAATGCCGGCCATACGGTCATTACCAATAAAGGCACGTTTATTTTCCATTTGATTCCCTCCGGGATTCTCTATCGAGGGAAGGTGTGCGCATTGGGAAATGGGGTTGCCATTGATCCGGGTGGGTTGATCGAGGAGTTGGATCGTTTGACTATCAAAGGGATTCCAGTCGGAAAACGCTTTATTATTAGTAATCGGGCCCATGTCATCATGCCCTACCATAAGGCCATTGATAAGGCGGCAGAGCAGGCAAAAGGGGCGCGGCGAATCGGTACGACAGGTCGGGGCATTGGGCCGGCTTATGTCGATAAAATGGCGCGAGTCGGCATTCGCATAGGAGATTTGCTCAATCCTGATGTGTTGCGACAAAAGATTCAGGAAAACCTGGTGGAAATTAATGCCTTCTTAGAGCGCATATATAATGTGGATGGTTTCACGGTTGAGAAAATTTTTAAAGATTATCAAGCCTATGGTGA
>DOFS01000157.1 GCA_003523945.1 Nitrospiraceae bacterium
TAGGCCTCGCTCGGCCTGGCGACATTTGGTTCTGGAAACGCCCCTTCCATATAGCCCATCAGCATAAATTCAAAATCATTCGGTTCCAAATAATGATCCGTGGGCAAGGTCTGCTTCACCATATCCAAGGGTTTCACCAAATGAGGGGTCACAATCACAATCAGTTCGGTCTCATTTTTTTGGAAGGCGGTGCTCCGGAATAACGCTCCCAAGATCGGAACATCACCGAGGACTGGGTATTTCGAAACCGTTTCTTTGATATTTTCCTGGAGAAGACCAGCAATGGCAAAACTTTGGCCATCACCCAACTCCACCACAGTCTTGACCCGCCTGGTCGTCAAAGCGGGAATCTGAAATCCTTGTATGACAATGCCGTTGGCAAAATCTAATTCGGATACTTCCGGGTTCACAATCACAGAGATGCGTCCCTCCGAAAGAACCGTGGGGGTAAATTTCAATCCGACACCGTATTCTTTAAATTTAACCGTTACCTGGCCGAGTTGCTGCGGAATTGGAATGGGATATTCTCCCCCAACCAGGAATTCCGCGGCTTGCCCACTCTCGGCAATCAAGGTCGGTTCGGCTAAGGTTTTCGAGAGAGAATGTTCCTTCAGCAGATCTAAAAAGAGGGTCCATAAATCATCCCCAATTCCGAATCCTAAAATCAGGTTCGAGGCCAGCGTTCGGACATCAGGAAATTGAAGGGTTGTCGTTTGTGAAGACTGTTGGACGGGAAAGGGGTCATAGGCCTCAACCGTGGACAAATCATTAATGAGTCCGATGGAAAAATCACGGTGATTTTTTTGAGTCCGTTTGAAATTGACCCCGAGACGTTTCATCAGACCGCGCTGCATTTCAGCAACTTTGACTTCCATCATGACCTGTTGAACCCCACCCACCTGTATCAGGTTAATGATTTTATTCGGGGCATAGGGCTCGGCCAGAGCGAGGGCTTTCGCCAAGGACTCCATATTGGTGACATTGCCCGCTAGGGTAATGTTCTCATGACTATTCATCACTTCAATGCTGGGTTCATGGGGCAACATCGTATGAAGCTGTTCCTTCAAGCGAGTCACATCGGGAGAAACTTGGACTTGAAAAACATTTGCCACCTGACCATCTTGCCCCCATAGGGTCAGTGTCGTCGTCCCAACTTCAATCCCGGTCAGATAAATTTGCTTACTGGAGAGCACAATTTGATCCGCCACTTTAGGATTGGCGACCGACGCGCGTTTAAACGCCTTCTCCCGTTCCACAATTTTTGATTCTCCGACCGTCAGTCGTAGGCTTTGCGGCTCATTGACGTGGATCGCCTGAGTGGTGAGACCCTCCCCCAAGGCTCCCGTGTAGCCCACAAGGACCAGGCCTAGAGCCAACACCATGCTCCTGAATGGAAAACCGTGAGTCTGATTCATATCCTTACCTTTCCTAACGATCATCGCGTCACTCTCGACGACCCTCTTAAAATTTCATCGTTTTTCGCGCTGTCCCCTGGATCACCTCAACTTGCTCTTTCGGCTTTCCCCCTCTAGGCGGCGGAGGAATGAGTTGGTGGGAACGCATCAAATCCTTAAAGTCGGCACCTTTGGTTTTCTTCACCTCAGGATTCAATGGACTCCGTAAGGCCAATCGTAACTTCCCACCATTTTCGGCCATGGCCAATCTCTCGGCTTCCTCCAACGATACCTCCAGCGTTATGACTTTTACGGGAGTGGGCTTTTCCTCTCCAGCCGATCGTTCCATTTGCGTATCGATGGCTAACACGAGTGTATTCTCCAGGACGACCTTGGTTACTTCCTCTTTCGCACCGCCGTTGTCCTTCTTTTTAGCCCTTGGATCCTCAAAGGTCGCCATCACATCGACGCGATCACCTGGCTGCACAAAACCCGGAAGCCCAACCACTTCATTCACTTTTACGGCCATCGCCCGTTTATTAGGATCCATGACCGCGGATACTCCGCCCGTTTTGACATCAACAGGAGCCAATTTCGATTCTAATATGGGCTCATTTTTTTTTAGGTTCGTCAGCACTACTCGACCATTTAAGGAAGCCGTATCCTTAAAGTGGCCGACGGGGACGCCTTCTTCAGGGTACATCATCACCCGAACGGCTTTTTCACCGAGTGGTGTCCCCCAGGGGATATCGGCACTGGCCACTGCGACACTCACGCCCTCCATTACCACTTCAGGAGCATCGACTTCGATCATTCGTTGCCCCTGTAGCCACCGATACACCATGACGGTCGTCACCAGGGCAATAATCATCGCAATTCCTAAAAATACAAGTGGCCGCTTTTGTCCCATGAGACTTCCTCCCCCTTCTTCACGAAATCCAGACCGAAATTTTTATTCATGCCTATTAACCCTGAGATTTCAATTTGCCTACCCCTGCATATCGGATGGCAAATGCCATTCTTAATAGACAACGAGAAGAATCTTCTTCGATTGCTCATATTCAACTCGTAGACCTCAGCAAACATGAGTTACAACACATCATAATAAAACAACGTTTTGGCAATCACAGTTCCCAGCCCTAAAACCAGGGCATACCGTAACTTAGGCTCGGTTGGATTTGGTGCACCGGGAATCGGAATAGTTCTCGTCACTTTCAAGGTCGAAAGAAGCAGAAACATTCGATCCCAGGCATGACGCATGCCACCCTGATTGCACAATAGGGCTAGGCTATACAGCCCGCCCAACATGGCCGCAAAGGCAAACGCAAATATTACCTGGCCTGGGCCCAAAATTGTTCCAATGGCTCCGAGTAATTTCACGTCTCCTGCCCCCATCCCCCCTTTAAGATAAAAAAATATTAAGCAGACCACCCCCATGATCAGACCTCCGAAACTGAGCAGGAATCCTGTCCAACCATACTCCATGCTATTCACTCCAATTCCAAAGACTGCCAAGGAACCCGTCAACCAATTGGGAATCCGCCCCTCCCGAACATCAGTAACCGCTGCCACCACCAACCCGATTGCCAACCCAAATAATGGAAGAAATGTTCCCATAATTAGTAAACCTTAAATTAGGTTATCTATCAGCTTATGTACTGTAAGGAGACGAGTGCCTCCTGAACAGGATATACCGCGGTCCATGTAATGTCAGAAACATTAGAGAACCACGCTTGCCAGACGGTTCCTGTTTCGGTCGGTTTCCTTACTTTCTTAAGGTAAGTCCTTTAAAACCTACTGGATTGCTGATTCCGCGGAAAAAGGGTTCTGGAATAATAAGAGATTGGAGGCATCCATACAGGAATGTTTGAAGAATTAATTTGAGATGCCTATCGGCTAATCTCTCCCATTTTCCTCAACATGGAGCATCGAACAAACCATCCAGGATTTCTTCAAACTATGAGGAAATGATCTCTGTAAGGAAAAGGATGTGCGTTTTTCTACATAGCATCATCCTTTACTCCTGACGAAATGACCTAAAAATGAAACGGAGGACTATTAACAATTTTTAAGTCGGAATGCATTGAAGCTTCTGACCCACGCATGCATTTCCCCCAAAAGAG
>DOFS01000158.1:0-1992 GCA_003523945.1 Nitrospiraceae bacterium
GCGATTCGTCGGCTGGAGGAACTCGGGGGAACCGTGTTCATCGGACATCAGGAGTCGAATGTGGAGGGCGCGCAAGTCGTGGTGGTGTCATCGGCCATAGCCAGTTCCAACCCGGAAGTTCGTGCCGCACGGGTGAATGTCATTCCGGTCATTCCGCGAGCGGAAATGCTGGCGGAGTTGATGCGATTGAAGTTCGGCATTGCCATTGCCGGGGCACATGGGAAAACGACGACGACCTCGATGGTCGCCTCGATTCTTGCGCAGGCTGGTCTGGATCCGACATTCGTGATCGGAGGTAAGGTGAATGCCATGGGGACCCATGCGAGACTGGGCAGGAGTGATCTGCTGATTGCCGAGGCTGACGAGAGTGACGGGTCGTTTTTGCGGTTGTCTCCCTCCATCGTGGTCGTCACGAACATCGACCGTGAGCATTTAGATCATTACGGAAGCATGGAAGGGCTCCAAGAGGCCTTTTTGGAGTTTATCAATAAGATTCCCTTCTACGGCGTGGCGATTGTCTGTGCCGATGACCCCTGGATTCGGAAGCTGTTGCCCAGGGTGGTGAAGCGGTATCACACCTATGGCATGAGTGATTTTTCCGGGGTGCTGACCTCTGATTTGTATGCGACGGAGATTGAAACCAAAGCGCTGGGTGTGGAATTCCGAGCCCATTACCGTGATCAAAAGCTTGGCCCCTTCCGTATTCGTATTCCCGGAGTGCATAACGTGACTAATGCGCTAGCCGCCATCGGGGTAGCCTTGGAATTGGACGTGCCGGTGGATTTGATCCGGGCAGGGTTGGCGGCCTTTGCAGGAGTCGAACGACGGTTTCAGATTCGTGGAGAAAAAAACGGCATTGTCGTGGTGGACGATTATGGACACCATCCTACGGAAATCCGTGCCACCCTGGCGGCTGCGCGGGCGGCATGGCAGCGCCCGTTGATCGTCGTGTTTCAGCCACATCGGTTTTCAAGGACCAGGGACCTGGCCGACGAGTTTGCTAAGGCGTTCGAACAGGCGGATCGCGTATATGTCATGGATATTTATCCGGCAGGTGAAGCGCCGATTCCAGGAATCACCGGGCAAATGATGGCTGAGACCATTCAGGCATCAGGTCATCCCTCTGTCCAGTGGCTCAATCGTGACTCCGGATTGATCGCCAAACTGCGGGAGGAGCTTCGTGATGGCGATGTGCTGTTAACGCTGGGAGCGGGGGATGTCTGGAAAGTCGGAACGGAATTGTTGGAATCGTTGTAAGCGAGCGTGGGGCGTTATGGAAGTCGAGGGACGGAGAGGTGAAGACCGGACGGCCGACACTGACAACGAAACGGCTTCAACGAGCCGTACAGGATGTGCAGGGAGAAATCCGCTGGAACGAACCGTTGGCTCCTTTTCTGTCGTTGCAGGTGGGAGGTCCTGCGGATGTGCTGGTCTTTCCTTCGGATGTGGAAGATGTCATACGCGTCATCCTTGGGGCTCGAGCAGAAAGGATTCCCATTGTGGTGTTGGGCGGGACCAATCTTGTCGTTCGCGATAAAGGGATTCGAGGCATTGTGATGCACTTGAAACAATTAAGCGGGATCCATGAGGAAGCCGGCCACATCCTCTATGCCCAAGCGGGCGTGCGGTTACCCCGGTTGATGCAATTTGCGGTCGGACGACATCTTTCCGGAATGGAGTGGGCGGCGGGGATTCCCGGAACCGTCGGTGGAGGTGTGGTGATGAATGCCGGAACGCGGTTGGGGGAAATGAGTCAGGTCTTGCATGCCGTTGATTTGGTGAATCTTCGTGGGCATCGCCAACGGGTCGAGGCTGCTACCATCTCATTTGCCTATCGGAAAGCGACGCTCCCCAAAGGGATCGTCATCGGCGCGTGGGTCCAGTTGGCTCTCTCGGTGAAAGAACAGGTTGAAGCAACAACCAAAAGCTATCTTCAGTACCGACGGGAAACGCAACCCTTAACCCTCCCGAATGCCGGGTCGGTGTTTAAAA
>DOFS01000158.1:2115-7512 GCA_003523945.1 Nitrospiraceae bacterium
CGCCGGGAGATTCTGCCGGACGATTGGTTGAAGCGGCCGGATTAAAGGGAATGCGGGTTGGCGATGCCGAAGTTTCCACCAAGCACGCCAATTTTATTGTGAATAGGGGAAGGGCCACCGCAGACCAGGTCTTGGCCGTGATCCGAAAAGTCCGGCAAACGGTGGCAAAAAAATTCGGTGTCCGGCTTCAGCTTGAGTGGAAAATTATCGGAGAATCATAGTCATGACAGGCTGGATGAGGATGGTGAGAAAATTCAGTCAGAGCAAAAGGCTTATCACAAAGTGAATACACGGGGAATGATGACACAGAAATCGTTGCGAATCGGTGTGCTGATGGGTGGATCTTCAGCTGAGAGAGAAATTTCTCTCAAGACAGGGCGTTCGATCTGTGATGCATTGAAACGACGTGGATATAGGGTGATCCCCATAGAAGTGGATGCCTCCTTGCCGCATCAGATCCGGGCGAAGAAAATTTCGATTGCCTTTCTCGCTTTGCATGGACCGGGAGGGGAAGATGGCACCGTTCAAGGGATGCTGGAAGTCATGAAGATGCCGTACACCGGATCGGGTGTAAGTGCGAGTGCCGTGTGCATGGACAAGGGATTGACGCGCGTGCTCCTTCAGGCCGCCAAGATACCCGTCCCGCCGGGTCTGACCTTCTACGGTAAGATGATCCCGGTCCGTCCACCTGCCGACTTAGGGTTGCCTGTTGTGGTGAAACCTTGTGCGCAGGGGTCCACCATTGGTGTCTCGATCGTTCGCAAGCCATCTCAATGGAAGGAGGCCTTGCAAGAAGCCTATCGATATGGAGAGCAGGTGGTGGTGGAAAAATATATTCCCGGTCGGGAAGTGGCGGTGGGCGTTTTTGGCAACGAGGTGTTCCCCGGCGTGGAAATCATTGCGCCAGGCGGATTTTACGACTATACGGCGAAATATGGAACGGCTTCAACGCGGTATGTGTGTCCAGCTTCCCTTTCCCCAAAACTGGAACAGGCTCTGCGTGATTACAGCCTTCAAGCCTATCAGGCGTTAGGGTGCCGTGGTGCCGCTCGAGTCGATTTTCGCATTCATCCTAACGGACGTCCGTATATTCTCGAGCTAAACACCATTCCCGGCATGACTGAACGGAGTTTACTCCCCATGGCTGCGGCACAGATGGGGTTGGACTACGACAGCCTGGTTGAACGGATATTACGGGACGCCCTTCCCAAAAAGATGGTGCCCTCTGCCAGGAAAATCAGGAGCACAAGGAATTCTGCGTCATGATAACGGGAGAATCCCTCAACACGAAACGGCCTCGAAGAAACCGGCCCCTCAAAAAAGGAGGAGGAGCAGGAAAGGTGAAAGTACCGTCGACGGCGTCGCGGGTCCGGCGTGTTGTGATCGGATGTGTCCTCGCCTGTCTTCTCGCGGGAATCGTCGTGGGAGGACGACAGGTGATCCAGTGGGCTGACGAGTGGACGGAAATCCAACAGATCTCAGTTGTGGGTTTGGATCGGGTGTCGCGGGATGAAATTCTGACGAGGTTGGCCTTGCCGCCACAGACGGGTTTGTTCTCTGTGGATCCAGAAGAGTTGTCGGCCCGATTAAATGCCCATCCCTGGATTAGTTCCGTCACGTTTGAGCGGGTGTTTCCACATTCCTTGGTCATCCAGGTGACGGAACGTCGGCCAGCAGCGGTGTTTGGATCACCAACCGAACCCTACTACCTCGATGCCGAAGGGTATTTGTTGCCGAAAGGGAAGAAGCCGGAGGGAACGACATTGCCCATCGTCGAAGGGGTCACCGCGAAATTTATCACCCAGCATGAAGAGGAAGGCCATCGACGCGCCAAGGAGGGCATTCACATCGCCGAATTACTGGCTCAGAAGTTTTCGGGGAGACCACGGGTTGATGTGTCTCAGCCCCATACGACGATCGTGGATCTTCCCGATATCCGGTTTCACTTCGGGCGTGAGGTGGAGGACCAGTGGCAACGCTTTTTGGTGTTGTATCCCACCGTCAAGGACAAAATCGAAGGTCGGTCGCAAGAAGTGGATTTGCGATTTGCTCAAAAAGTCATTTTTCGCAAGAGGACACTATAGGCCATGACCAAAAAAGAACACATCGTGGTTGGGTTGGACATCGGGACCACAAAAATTTGTGCGGTGGTGGGGGAAATCCAGGAAGACCGTTCCATTCATGTCATTGGAGTGGGCTCGCATCGTTCAAACGGATTGAGAAAAGGCATGGTCGTCAATATGGACAGCACGGTGGAGTCCATCAAGCGGGCCGTAGAGGAGGCGGAGTTGATGTCGGCGGTCCAAATCAATTCGGTCTATACGGGGATTGCCGGCGGTCATATCGGGAGTGAAAGTGCGCAAGGCGTGGTGGCTCTCAAAAAACGAGAAGTGACCAAGGCGGATGTCCGGCGTGCCGTCGATACCGCTCGGGCCTGCGCGGTGCCTGCTCCGGACCGCCAGATTCTCCATGTGCTTCCCCGGGAATTTATCGTGGATGACCAGGAAGGCATTCGCGATCCATTAGGCATTGCGGGATCACGATTAGAAGTCGATGTCCATATTGTGACCGGAGCGGTCACCTCGGCACAGAATCTTATCCGGTGTGTCAGCCGGGCCGGACTGGATGTCGTTGATATCGTCTTGCAGCCGTTAGCCTCCAGCGCGGCTGTGCTGACCCCTGAAGAGAAAGATCTGGGGGTGGTGATGGTGGATATCGGGGGCGGGACCACCGATATCGCGATCTTTGTAGAGGGTTGTATCCGGCACTCCGCCGTCATTCCCATCGGGGGAAGCCATCTTACCGGGGATCTGGCCATGGGCTTAAAAACCGCCCCGGAGGAAGCGGAAAAAATTAAACTGAAATATGGAGTGGCCAGCAGCCTTTTATTGAATGAGGAGGAAGGCATCGAGGTGCCGAGTGTTGGTGGCCGGCAGCCACGGGTCATGCCACGGACGTTGGTCGCGGAAATTCTTTCTCCACGGGTGGAAGAAATGTTCGAGCTCGTTCTTCGTGAGATTCGTCGTGCCGGATATGACGGCATGTTGGTGGCCGGGGGCGTCCTGACGGGAGGGACTTCCCTGCTTCCGGGCATGGCCGAGGTGGCGGAACAGGTTCTCAATCTTTCGGTGCGATTGGGAAAGCCAATTGGAGTGGAAGGTCTGCGGGAAATTGTCAGTAACCCGAGCTACTCCACGGCAGTGGGGCTCATTGTGCATTCTGTGAGCCACGAAAATGAATTTGAACTCGTGGGCCCGGGGGCCGGTAAAGGCAAGCGGTCCCCGCGTTTGGCGGGTTCCATGATCTCTAGAATGAAGGGATGGATCATGAACTTTTTTTAATTCATGACAAGAAAGGAGAATCATGTATCCGTGGCTACTTCACGAGCCGGCATGAGTCATCAATTAATGGTCCCCACGGGTTACCAGGGGAGTGGTAGAAAGGAGGAGTTGTATGTTTTCACTGTCTGATGAGGAGCTGTCCGTTATTAACATCAAAGTGGTGGGCGTCGGAGGGGCCGGATGCAACGCGGTTAACACCATGATTGAAGCCGGCTTAAGCCGGGTCGAATTTGTCGTGGCCAATACCGATCTGCAAGCGCTGTCCCGTTCGCTGGCCTCGTACAAAATTCAATTGGGTCCGGAGCGGACCCGGGGGTTGGGGGCCGGCGCGAAGCCGGAAGTCGGAAAAGAATCCGCTTTGGAAAGTGAACACCACATCCGCGAAGCGCTGGAAGGGGCCGATATGGTTTTTGTCACCGCAGGCATGGGTGGTGGCACGGGTACGGGTGGTGCTCCTGTTGCCGCGAAAATTGCCAAAGAGTTGGGTATTCTGACTGTGGGGGTCGTGACCAAACCCTTCCAATATGAAGGGAACCGGCGGACCAGTTTTGCCGAAGAAGGGATCCGTGAACTCAAAAAACACGTAGATTCCCTCTTGATCATCCCCAACCAAAAACTGCTGGGAATGGTTGATAAAAATACCCCGCTGGTGGAGGCGTTTAAGATTGCGGATGATGTCTTGCGTCAGGCCATTCAGGGTATCTCCGATGTCATTACCACACCGGGTTTGGTCAACGTGGATTTTGCCGATGTGCGAACGGTCATGGGCTATTCAGGGCGAGCGGTGATGGGCATGGGCACGGGTCGAGGTCCGACGCGAGCTGGAGATGCGGCCAGGCAAGCTATTGCCAGCCCCCTGCTGGAAGATGGAAGCGTGGAAGGGGCCAGAGGGTTATTATTAAATATTACCGGCGGCCCCAATCTCACGTTGCATGAAGTCAACGAAGCGTCAAACATTGCCCGAGAAGCTGCCGATCCTCAGGCCAATATCATCGTTGGCCAGGTAATCAATCCCGAACTGGGTGATGAATTGACCGTGACGGTTATTGCCACAGGATTTGAACAAGCGGAGGCGGTCTTGCGGTTTCCTAGCGCAAATCAACCGACCCTCGTGGTGGAACCGGTCAAAAAACCCGCATTGGTGGCGGTGCCCGCGGAAAATGGGGGGAGCTACGGTTCTGAGGATCTTGACCGGCCCACCTATTTGCGACGACAGTCTACTGCCAGGCCGTCTCCTGAAAAAAATGGCCTGTTAGTGGATGAAGATTGGGATGTCCCGACTTTTTTACGAAAGAAGGTCGACAACTAATCCAATGAAGACTGAGCGACGGTCCCGGCCTCGAGGGACCAACGTGGCGAATGACGCATTGACGAGTGAGGTGATCCCCGTGCGCCATTTCTTCGGAACCCGGAATGCGCCGGCGGGGGTACATGCCCATCTGCAACTGGGCCACATCACGGGTGGACCGCAGGAGTTTCCCGTTATCGTGGCGCTCAAGCAAATCCATAGTACCAGGGTGGTCGTCATACGCGGTGATAAGGGGCTAGGGACATTAGAGCAGACCGAAGGGGACGCGTTGATCACCAATCAACCTGAAACCCTGGTGGTCGTGCGCACGGCGGATTGTGTGCCGGTGCTGCTTGTTGAGAAGACAAAAGGTGTGGTTGGGGCGATTCATGCCGGATGGCGCGGCGCCGTGGGCGGCATCGTGGCAGAAACCATCCGGGCCTGTGCCGATGAATTCGGGGCGAAGCCGGAGCACATGCATCTGGCAATCGGTCCCTCAATCGGGCCATGCTGTTATGAAGTAGATGACCAGGTGATAAACCCCTTGCGAAGCCGGTATCCAGGCTGGCCCGGGGTGCTGCAGGAAACCAGGGAAGGCAAAGGAGTCTTAGATCTCAAACAACTGATCCATCACCAGATCCGTGCCAGTGGCGTTCCTGACTCTCAGATTGGGCGGGTGGACCATTGCACCCATTGTCGGAGTGATCTCTTTTACTCCTACAGGCGGGAGGGGCGGGTGAATGGGACCATGTGTAGTGGAATTATCCT
>DOFS01000152.1 GCA_003523945.1 Nitrospiraceae bacterium
CAGGTTTTCCATGGAATTCTCCGGGCATGATGGAGCCTCCATAGAGCATGATTGATGGCAGATTCAGACGGGCCAGGGCCATCACGCATCCCGGAATGGTTTTGTCGCAACCTGATAAGGCAATGACTCCGTCAAACAGATGTCCTCGAACCACTAATTCAATGGAGTCTGCCACCACTTCCCGGCTAATCAAGGAGGCTTTCATGCCCTCGGTCCCCATGCTGATGCCGTCTGAGACCACGATCGTATTGAATTCGATGGGGGTCCCTCCCGCCTCACGAATGCCTTGCTTCACACTCGCCGCGAGATCGCGGAGATGATAATTGCAAGGAGTAATTTCAGACCAGGTATTGGCGATCGCGATAAGGGGCCTGGTAAAGTCTTCGTCGGTCAAGCCGACCGCCCTGAGCATCGCACGAGCGGGGGCACGGTCGGGTCCCTCAGTCAGGACCAGGCTATTTTTTTTCAAGGTTTTTGACATGAAACGGTGCTCCTTCGATCATAACCGTTGATGAATGGAATATTGCGTCAGCCAATGATTCGATGCCTGAATGTCTCATAATGCTAGGAAAATGGTCAATGTTATAGGGCCAAAATATTGCACGTATTTTAGCCATTAGCGATCATGCTTTCCCATGAAATCAGATGGAGAAGAGAAGAGGATGGGCGGTGAGTAACGCCGGACAGTCCTTTCCTCTGAAATGGAAAGAGGAGGGAGGTCTTGATCTTGAAATTCCCGGGAGGTGTGTTTACGAGGTGTCACCGATGAAAGGCTACGTTGTAGCCGGAACTTCCATCCATTCCTGGGGATGAGGGAGTAAACAATATGAGCCAATAAGGATTGGAGAAATGATAGGTCTCACCATGACGGTAAAGCTCTACAAGCTGTCGTAATCTGGATTGCTTCAACTAATTTCGCAGGGGCTTTGATTCCATGGCCCCTTCTTGAAGGTATTCCAAGAGTCGATCATGCCGGATTGAAATGCTGTGGGTGCAGGATTTTCTCAAAAATTAATTATCGCTTTTAATACTATCTAAGCCAGCATTTAGCAGCTCTACAGAATAATAGGGCATTGAGCGTGAGTGGAGCCTTCTTGAGACAAGGTGTGGCGAAGTTGTAAAGAATGCCTCCTGCTTGGTGAGACCAATACATGCAGTTTCAAGTTTTTCTGAAATCTGAAGGCGGAAAGCGAATGGTTCATAGAATCAAAGGACAAGTGAAAGACATGAGTTCGTTGATCTACCAGGGCGGCAATCGTAAAGTGTGGTGGATCTCCCTGACTGTATGGGGCGTGGTGACTGTCCTGCCCGTGTGGGGAGCTGGTGAAAGTAGAAGTGAAGGAGGCTTGGAGAATGAACTCTCATCAGGAGTCGAAAATCTTGAGCCATTTCAGAAGGAGAAGGTAAACGTTTCCTTCGCCGATATCTATAAACAGCGGGTACCGGGTTATGTATTTCTCGCTCACAGCGAAATTGCCTCGTCGCCCCAGCCTTCGCCGGATATTGTTTCAAAGGGAGATGGTTCAGCTTTAGTTGGTTCCGTTATGGCCCTGTTAGCCACGTTTGGGGATGCCAATGTTCTTCCGCCCGAGGGGACCTCTCAGGCCAATCAACTGATTCATGGCCTCATCCAATTGCAGTCGGCTTTAGTGAAATCCCAATCTTCAGAGTTGAGCGAATATTTTATAGCGGCGGTTGAGCAGCGTTTTGATAAGGAAGGTGCAGGGATTTTACAGTCAATTTATCAGAGAGGGTTGACATCAAAAATGTTAGATGCCCTCGTGAGTTATAACCACAAAATACCAATGTGGGAAAAGCCAGCTCTTACTGAACTCTTTCAACGTTATAATGTTTCCCGGCAAGATTGGGAATTAATTGAGAAAATCTTTGGCGAAGCCGACGTAGCCTATCGTAGGAAAGGATCATCCATCCATGATGCCTATGAGCTGTGGAGAGCACAAATGCCGGGAGGTCGGCCATGAAGATACAGGAATTAATTGAGGAAAACGGGTTTCCCGGTTTGTGCTGATCGGTAACACGCATCGGCAAGTTTGACTGCTCGTAACCCATCTTCCGCAGTAACGGGCATCGGTCCTCCGGTTCGAATCGCCTGACAAAAGTCTCGAAGTACTTCAATTAACGTGGCACTGGGAGGGCAGGAATGGTCTAATATCTCATTGCCCATGGAAATTTTTCGAACGATGTTGGTCGTCCAATCGGCGAATGCTTGGCCATATGACCCCATAATTTCTGCGCGGGTGACTCGTCCCTGGCTTACGCGTGAAATATCGAGGTAACAGGGAAGTCCTTTTTGCGTAACCAGTTTAATGAAAGCCCGATTTTCGGGGTCATCGGGCCCAGGTCGACTAATATCAGCCGAGACCGAATGGATCTCATCCTGAGTGAGGACACGGACCAGATCCAGCAAGTGAATCCCAAACTCCATGAGGGCCCCATAATTGATCCATGACGGGTTTTTTTCAGGCAACGCTGAGCGGGATTCGAATCGCATGGTGCAAACAAGATATTGCCATTGGCCTAAGGATGAGGCGATGGCTTGCAATTGGCGTATCGCTGGCTCATACCGCAGAGTCTGAGCAGTCATTACCGGGACTTTAGCTTTGGTGGCGGCCTCAACGATTTGGCTGCTCTGGATTTGGTTAAGAGCCAGGGGTTTTTCCAGAAGAACCGCTTTGCCATGTTGAATGGCTTCTAAGGCAATGGGAAGATGGAGTGAGGGAGGGGTCACGATCAGAACGGCCTGAATAGCCGGATCGATTAAGAGATCGTGATAGTTCGGGTAAAAGCGGAGCGGGTATTCTGTGGCGAGTCGAATGCCTTCTTCCATGTTTTTTCGGCTGATGGCAATTAATTTTCCTCCCGTCTCGATAGAGAGCAAATGATGAAGGTAACGGGAACCGTGTCGTCCCACGCCAATCAATCCAAGGGGAATGGGTTTCATGTCAGCTGTGGTTCTCTCCTTTATCCCGCGTGAGTATTAAATAAATGAGGTGTCTTCATCCAATCCGTATAAAACACACAGGATCGCCTACCAAGGCAGTTGGATAGGTCCGAT
>DOFS01000151.1 GCA_003523945.1 Nitrospiraceae bacterium
GGTTTTCCATGGAATTCTCCAGGCATGATGGAGCCTCCATAGAGCATGATTGATGGAAGATTCAGACGGGCCAGGGCCATCACGCATCCCGGAATGGTTTTGTCGCAACCTGATAAGGCAATGACTCCGTCAAACAGATGTCCTCGAACCACTAATTCAATGGAGTCTGCCACTACTTCCCGACTAATCAAGGAGGCTTTCATGCCCTCCGTCCCCATGCTGATGCCGTCTGAGACCACGATCGTGTTGAATTCGATAGGGGTCCCTCCCGCCTCACGAATCCCTTGCTTCACACTTGCTGCGAGATCGCGGAGATGATAATTGCAAGGAGTGATTTCAGACCAGGTATTGGCGATCGCGATAAGGGGCCTGGTAAAGTCTTCGTCGGTCAAGCCGACGGCCCTGAGCATCGCACGAGCGGGGGCACGGTCGGGTCCCTCAGTCAGGACAAGGCTATTTTTTTTCAAGGTTTTTGACATGAAACGGTGCTCCTTCGATCATAACCGTTGATGAATGGAATATTGGGTCAGCCAATGATTCGATGCCTGAATGTCTCATAATGCTAGGAAAATGGTCAATGTTAGAGGCCAAAATATTGCGCGTTTGTCAGCCCTAGCGATCATGCTTTTCCATGAAATCAACTGTAGAAGAGAAGAAGACGGGCGGTGAGTAACGCCGGACAGTCCTTTCCTCTGAAATGGAAAGAGGAGGGAGGTCTTGATCCTGAAATTCCCGGGAGGTGAGTTTACGAAGTGTCACCGATGAAAGGCTACGTTGTAGCCGGAACTTCCATCCATTCCTGGGGATGAGGGAGTAAACAATATGAGCAAATAGGGATTGGAGAAATAATAGGTCTCACCATGACGGTAAAACTTTACAAGCTGTCGTAATCTGGAATGCTTCAACTAATTTCGCAGGGGCTTTGATTCCATGGCCCCTTGTTGAAGGTATTCCAAGAGTCGATCATGCCGGATTGAAATGCTGTGGGTGCAGGATTTTCTCAAAAATTAATTATCGCTTTTTATACTATCTAAGCCAGCAATTACCGGCTCTACAGGAAAATAGGGCACTGGGGCGTGGTAAGAGCCTTTTTGAAAGAAGGTGTGTTGAAGTTGTGGAAAAGGTCTCCTGCTTGGTGATGACAATACATGCAGTTCCCAGAAATGACTGTAGTGCACAAATGAGCCACGACAATGAAGCTTGGAGGTAGGGATGAACCTAACCACGGTTTTGCTGAAACCTGGAGGCGGAAAGCGAATGGTTCATAGAATCAAAGGACAGGTGAAAGACATGAGTTCGTTGATCTACCAGGGCGGCAATCGTAAAGTGTGGTGGATCTCCCTGACTGTATGGGGCGTGGTGACTGTCCTGCTCGTGTGGGGGATTGGTGAAAGTAGAAGTGAAGGAGGCTTGGAGAATGAAGTTTCATCAGGAGTTGAAAACCTTGAGCCATTTCAGAAGGAGAAGGTAAACCTTTCCTTCGCCGATATCTATAAGCAGCGGGTACCGGGTCATGTATTTCTCGCTCACAGCGAAATTGCCTCGTCGCCCCAGCCTTCGCCGGATATTGCTTCAAAGGGAGATGGTTCGGCCTTAGTTGGGTCCGTCATGGCCCTCTTAGCCACATTTGGGGATGCCAGTGTTCTTCCGCCTGAGGGGACCTCCCAGGCCAATCAACTGATTCATGGTCTCATCCAATTGCAGTCGGCTTTAGTGAAATCCCAATCTTCAGAGTTGAGCGAATATTTTATAGCGGCGGTTGAGCAGCGTTTTGATAAGGAAGGTGCAGGGATTTTACAGTCAATTTATCAGAGAGGGTTGACATCCAAAATGTTAGATGCCCTCGTGAACTATAACCACAAAATACCAATGTGGGAAAAGCCAGCTCTTACTGAACTCTTTCAACGTTATAATGTTTCCCGGCAAGATTGGGAATTAATTGAGAAAATCTTTGGCGAAGCCGACGTAGCCTATCGTAGGAAAGGATCATCAATCCATGACGCCTATGAGCTGTGGAGAGCACAAATGCCGGGAAGTCGGCCATGAAGATACAGAAATTAATTGAGGAAAACGGGTTTCCCGGTTTGTGCTGATCGGTAACACGCATCGGCAAGTTCGACTGCTCGTAACCCATCTTCCGCAGTAACGGGCATCGGTCCTCCGGTTCGAATCGCCTGACAAAAGTCTCGAAGTACTTCAATTAACGTGGCACTGGGAGGGCAGGAATGGTCTAATATCTCGCTGCCCCTGGAAATTTTTCGAACGATGTTGGTCGTCCAATCGGCGAATGCTTGGCCATATGACCCCATAATTTCTGCGCGGGTGACTCGTCCCTGGCTTACGCGTGAAATATCGAGGTAACAGGGAAGTCCTTTTTGCGTAACCAGTCTAATGAAAGCCCGATTTTCGGGGTCATCGGCCCCAGGCCGACTAATGTCAGCCGAGACCGAACGGATCTCATCCTGAGTGAGGACACGGACCAGATCCAGCAAGTGAATCCCAAACTCCATGAGGGCCCCATAATTGACCCATGACGGGTATTTTCCCGGCAACGCTGAGCGGGATTCGAATCGCATGGTGCAAACAAGATATTGCCATTGGCCTAAGGATGAGGCGATGGCTTTCAATTGGCGTATCGCTGGCTCATACCGCAGAGTCTGAGCAGTCATTACCGGGACTTTACCTTTGGTGGCGGCCTCAACGATTTGGCTGCTCTGGATTTGGTTAAGAGCGAGGGGTTTTTCCAGAAGAACCGCTTTGCCATGTTGAATGGCTTCTAAGGCAATTTGAAGATGGAGGGAGGGAGGGGTCACGATCAGAACGGCCTGAATAGCCGGATCGGCTAAGAGATCGTGATAGTTCGGGTAAAAGCGGAGAGGGTATTCTGTGGCGAGTCGAATGCCTTCTTCCATGTTTTTTCGGCTGATGGCAATCAATTTTCCTCCCGTCTCG
>DOFS01000613.1:0-1459 GCA_003523945.1 Nitrospiraceae bacterium
ATATATTCACGGTATTGGGGAAAGATTGACGTGAGATAAGGAATATCCACGGAGAGCGCATCTAACAAAGCTGGAGTATTTTTGGTGCCCTTGGTGACCTTTCCCTGCTCCTTAATAATGAACCGTTCTTCACCAAGAGGCTCGCCGTTCAGGACTTTGAGGATGGCGTCCTCTCCTTCTCCCAGAATACCAATGATACCTTCCGGCAGTTTTTCAATAAGCTGGTCAGCAAAGGCGGTGAACGCTCCGCCGCCAATCATCATTCCGGTTGAGGGGAATTCCTTCTGAATTAACCAGGGATAGGAAAGATTATGCCGGATATCCGTATAATAACGGTATAAATTGTGTAAACCTTGGAAAGAGGCTACCACCCGTTTCAGGGGATTGCTGGCGTAATAAAAATTAAACGCATGCTCGAGCGAGGCGTCACCTTCATGCGGGGAAAAAATTTGGATATCCCGCCATGAAAAACACACCAATTCCGGCTGAAAGGCCTTGGTCGCTTCTCTTAATTGGGCTTGACGTTGATTCGGCGGAAATAAGGAGAGATCCAGAATTTGCTGACGCACATCCGGCCGGCGCCGGTGGATGAAGTCGGCCAGGTAGGTAATCCCGGTGGGATAAACCTTTTTACAGGGGAGAAAGACGTACAATACGGAGTTCATCGTGCTATTTCACCGCCACATGAATGGCAACAATTCCACCGGTCAGATTGTGATACTCCACAGTCTGAAACCCGGCTTCCTTGAGTAATTGAGCTAGCCGGTTTTGATCTGGAAAATTCCGTATCGACGCCGGGAGATATTCATACACCCCCGTGCCATCACGGGCCACCTTGGTGCCAATCCATGGGAGCAAATGAAAGGAATACCAGTCGTACAGCTTGCGCAGGCCGGCTGAAACAGGACGGGAAAATTCCAAGCACACGAAGCGACCTCCGGGTTGCAAGACCCGGCAGATTTCGGAGAGCGCTTGGGGAAGATTCCCGACGTTCCGAATACAAAATCCGGCAGTCACCGTATCAAATGTGGCAGACGGAAAGGTGAGATGCTCGGCATTCATTTGCAAACAGGTAATACGGTTGGCCAATTTCTGGGACCGGACTTTCTCCTGCCCCACACGCAACATGGCTAAATTCAAATCCGCCGCAATAATTTGGCTCGTATAGCGGAGATGTTGATCCACCAAAATGGCAAGGTCGCAGGTCCCCGCTCCTAAATCTAAGGCTCGTGTCCCAGAGGTGTCAGGGATATAGGAAATCGCCTTGCGTTTCCAGGAATGGTGCAGACCAAAACTGAGAAGGGAATTATTCAGGTCATAAAACTTGGCAATGGCCGTGAACATTCGCTGGACGGCCTGCTCCCGAGCCGGACCTGTCCATGTGGAGGCCGCCTTGCCTGGAATTTCAATTTTATTCATGACAGGAACCACCTCAAGGACCTAGCACCCGATCTCAAGT
>DOFS01000613.1:1579-2709 GCA_003523945.1 Nitrospiraceae bacterium
TTGTCAAGAATCAAGGGTTAGAGCGTGTCTTTCTGGGAGTTGTCTTAAACAACTTCCAATTTTCTTGCACAATTGGGATTTTGGAATATCCAGACCTGCTCAAAGAGAGTTTCATACCTATGGCTCCACACACCATTCGAAAATTTGACATGGGTTCCCAAACCTTCTCCAACCTGACTCATCAGAACTAACCATGCAAAAGAACATTTCTCTAGGTAAGAAATGTGTTTTTCTTCCTTTTTATTGATCTCTCTTTGGATTTCAATTGGAGATAATTCAGGAATCCAAACACATTTTTGGGCGGTCCAAAAATTCTGTCCGTCCGGTTCTCGAGTAGTTATGGAAACTCGATCAACCCAAAATGGAAGATTGTTCTCAATATCCAGATATACTGTCTCACCAATCTGTGGCTTAAATGAATGTATCAGAGTGGCCATTTCCTTCAGATCCTCATTTTTTATGTCACTTTTATTCGTAACATTGCCACTGAATAAGAAACTTACTCTTAGGGGGACATCCTCGATATGAATGTAATAATGTTTTATTTTTTCAACGATTTTTTCACGCTCTTTTTCAATCGCTGGAAGATGCGCATTTTTGTCAATTGGGTCAGGTCTGTACACCGCAGTTAATTCTATTCCTACGGTGCCATGTGAACCGTGTACTAAAAAGTCTGGGCTTTCTGAGTCCTCAATACTTCCATCAGGGAACTCTGGGCACAGCTCCTTAAATCTCAACAGATAAGATCTTTCTGAATCTTTGGGGGAATTCATTGACCCTCCATCGGCCACCAGACGGACGCCTGCCGTTCTGCCCTTTAGGTGGATGCTCTGATCAAATGGCGGGCCTTGTTTGAGCTCAGCGAGTTGGACCGCCTTCCTTCATGGCCTGCATCCACCTAATTTGATGAGGCTGGACGGGGCGTCACTGGTTTTGGGTCCTTTTGCCGAAACAAAAGGATCTCGGCTGCCGGGCCGAAACCCGGCACCTCTCGGCCATCCAGTGAAAGCCTACACTTTTTCGCTAGGAATAAAGCAGAGGTTTATTGAAATGACTAAACTTTATAATAAAAAAATCTGATGAAAGCTATATAAATAAGGTGGTCTCAGCACCCGAGCAGGCAGAGATAA
>DOFS01000423.1:0-5604 GCA_003523945.1 Nitrospiraceae bacterium
GGCAAAGCGGAGATTTGTGGTGGTGGCGACGGCATCCTTCTACCGCTGAAGCAGGCATAGGTTTCTCAGCCTCAACGATCATTGGGGGATACTTGGGTCGAGCAGAGAAGAGTCTGGAAAAGTTCTCTATGCCGCACAACGACGGCGGAGAGCCAGTTCCCGGAGTAGCCCGGGGACTGGGGGTTGGAGCCGAGGGGCTTAGGATCCACTATTCAGCCTCGCGCACCGTAGGGCTGAAGAACATTTCATGGGTATGGTTAATCGGATTGTCTCAGGTGGTCAGACGGGCGCTGATCGTGCAGCCCTTGATTTTGCCCTGCAAGTGGGAATCGAATGCGGCGGTTGGGTTCCGAAAGGGCGGATGGCGGAGGACGGCGTCATTTCAGCAACGTACCCGAACCTATTAGAGACAGAATCTGACGATCCGAGGGCGCGGACTGAGCGTAATGTTCGGGACTCCGACTGTACGCTCCTGGTGACTCGAGGTGCGCCGTGCGGAGGATCAGCTTTCACGATTCAAGTCGCCTACCGCCTTGGCAAGCCCGTTTTCCATATTGATCTTAGACGGGAATTATTGAATCCGGCCTCACGTCGCTTGCACCGGTGGTTACAAAATGTTCAACCGGCCATTTTGAATGTGGCCGGGCCTAGAAGCAGCGAAGATCCTGAAATCTATGGACTTACCAAAGCGCTGCTGGAAGGTTCGTTCTTCGACCGGAACAGCAGGAACAATTTCCCTCCCGGCATCCAACTCTGAACCGTGGTGCTTGAGACCCTCGCCCAGGCCTCTGTGAATCTCGCACATTAGGAAATTTGAATATCTTAATTTTCCCCGGAAGCGCACACTTGGATGAGGCCGGGGGCGGGTTGGGTGGATCACCAATGAGCGTATACCTCTTTCCCTTGGTGATTGATGACGATGAAGGCCCGAAAATCTTCCACATCCATCTTTAATAAAGCCTTCAGGGCAGGCTCTTCGGATTTGTGGACTTTTATTGTTGTACTGGTATATCGAGCGGGAGGATTAATCGCAAATTGTTCACGTTTAAGCCGATCTTCTGAACATTAGGCGAATCGTCCTAACCATAACCGGAGGGAAAACGCTCCACGACACCCGCGCCCGACTATCTGCTTTGGGCCCGTCATCCTGGTCCCCTGGACGTTTGATTGTGGTGCGGTGATGATCTCATTGCCTACTCTTATTTTTCCCGCCCGTTCCTTTTACGATATCTCCTTTCTTTCAGGACTTCTTCTTCATGTCCCTTGAATGGTATTGAGACAGTTTAGGAACACTTTTGTGTTTCATCCTGTGAGAATGCGACGCCCACACCAAGGGAGATCATCTGCTTTTAAAAAGTAAATAAGGGCTTTTCGCTTTGAAAAATATCAGAAAAACTTTCAATGATCTCTTGTGGTATGGACTTTGTAGCGTTATAGGCTTATGCCGTTCTAGAGATTGTGGATAAGAATTCTAGACCTTCGCGACAAGGATAGAGGGGAGAAAGTTATGAAAAGTCAGCGGACTTACATCACATGGTCTTTTGCACTTCTGAGTGTCGCCTTGACGATGTTGGTGGGATGCTCGAGTCAAAGGCCGGGAGTCTATCCGAATGCGCATCTTCAGGAGGTAGGTGAAGAACAGGCGGAGAAGGACATGGTGGCATGCGAACAACTCGCCGAAGACCACGTCTCTCAATCCAATGCCGGAGAAGAGGTTGTTGGGAAAACAGCCGTTGGAGGTGCATTTGGGGCTGCCAGCGGTGCCGTTGTGGGAGCGATTACTGGTAGCCCAGGAATTGGCGCGGCGATCGGCGCTGCCGTTGGAGCCACACAGGGACTTTTACGGGGCCTGTGGGGAGCAGCCAGTTCCGAGCCCGACCCCGCATATCAAAATTTTGTGAACCGATGCTTAAAAGAGGCGGGGTACGAACCAACCGGATAAGCTTGAATAGCTGGAAGCCTTGCGATTTTGCTGAATACCTACCGCATGCAATCCTTCAGTGCCCAAAAGAGGAGGGGCCGGTTTTGAAAGGCTTTCTTTCATGAGAGATCCTTTCCAGGATTTTGAAGCATTCCCGTCCTAGATGACTTTCGAATTCACATTATTTTCCCATAGCGTGTTGGACGATGAACTGTCTTGACCGGGCGATGCCATTGAGGTCCTTTAACGCACCTGCGTCATACATCACCCGTTGCCCATAAAACTTGAAACCGTCCTCTAAAAGATTCTTGAATAGGTGTGCCTCATCCAATTGTGCAACGGAAAGGGGGATAAGAAGGTCGTGCTTGGTTCCGGGGAACCCCCGTTCGTGACCCTTGTGCAAACGGTGGGTTAGGGGGTAAGTGGTTGGACCGCTTGGTTTTCCTGTGCCAACCTGGTCTCTATAAACAGGGCTTGTTCCAGTGCCCGAAAAAATTTCTGGTAGGGTGCCGGATCTTCGACGGCCCGCAGGTAAAACTGGGCACTTGCGCGCACGACCAATTGTTTTTCGTTTCGCGGTCGTACCGTGACGGTGAGCCGAACCAAATCATTGCGATGCCAGAATGGTCCCCATGAGAGATAGGTTTTACTGAAAATGAGAAGGCTTTGGGCGTCGTAGAGGTGGTATAGAGGGTCATAGCCATATTCGGGTCGCTCAAGAGGCGCGAAGAATTTGCCGGACACAATGCCGAGTTCTTCATCCAGGACATCCAATTGAAAATTCAGATCCTGCATCGTGGACACGATGGCTTTGAGTATGGTTCCACGATCGGTCATGTCGAATATCCGGCTTTGGGCCGCTCGTAACTTCACCTGACTGGCTTCAGACATCCAGATCTGTTCCCTCGCATCCCACTGGTTCTCGTGTCGCGACTCATAGGGCGTGAGGCAGCCTTGAAGAAGCAGGCCTACAGCAAGAAGGCAACCGAGAGGCAGGGACCTCGCAAGTGGTTTCAGGTTTAAATGCATTGAGTTACCCACTCCGGACTAGTCTTTTGAAATAAACAGAGAACGCTCCAAGGTGGCGAAAAAATTCTGGTAAACTTTTGGATCCTCAATCGGTTTGTTGTTGTAGATGGCATTCGCCCGGATCATCATGTGTCCTTCGGACTGCGGTCGCACGGTGACAGTCACCCCCATGACATCAGTATAATTGGGTTCCGCAAAACGGGCCGCGGTGACGAGTCCCATGGGTTCATTGGCGCGTTCGATGATGAACCCAAGATCTTGTAGTGCGGCTACCACCCCACGCAGGGCTTGGGAACGATCCGTGACCTCGAATGTACGGGATTGATAGCTGCGCAGTTTCATTTGCGCTGCGGTTGGTGCTAATAAATCCGGCCCAGGCTCTGGAGGGGCGCAGGCCTGGAGTAACAATCCGCCGGTTAAAGTTAAGAAGAGTGTGATCCAGACGGCGCTCCCGTGTTTCATAATTCCTCGCTCAGATCGTGAACGCTTCCAAAAAGACAGCTTTGGATAGCTTGAAAAAAAATTCCTGGTAAATCAAGGGATCCCGGATCATCTCCATTTTTTGTTCCCCCGGAGGAATATACTGTCGATCGGCTTGTCCGTCTCCTTGCCACACCACCCGGTAGAACATGATTCGCACCTCATGTTTTGTGCCATCCTGATTGATGGGACGGGCGATGAGGACGGCCGCGATTTTTTGGTGGAGATCCACCGGCATCCTGAAGTTGCCTAAGGAGAGAAGTCCCAAAAAAAACTGGCTGAAGTATTGCCCATATTCTCGGGCGCTTCGTTCTTTGGTTGCGCGCAGAAATCCCATTTGACGGACGCTTTCCTCGATCTGGAGCCCCAGATCCTGCAAGACGGCAGCCGATGCGGACAGAAGTTCATTCTCATTCGACGTTTCAAAAACACGAATCTGCATCGCCCGGTTTTTCGGACTTTCCGGCGACAATTGAAAGAGCTCTGTGGGTTGGGTCGGAGTTGAGCAACCGTTGGTAAGGGCCAGAAACGTAAGCAGTGTCCCATATACCACCCATCTCAACTGTTTTCGCATGGCGGGGCGCTCAGAACTGCGTCGAATTGTAGGCAAAGTCCCGCACCTTTTTCTCCTCGTCATACTTGATGATAATGGTGAGGGTTCGCTGGCGAGATGAGCTGGAACGGTCTCGAGAGTTTGCGCCCAGAATGATGATGCTCCCGAACGAGGAGGATCTGGTGTCCACTCTGTCCGTGGAGACCTTATCGTATATCCAAACTTCCCGTCGTTTGTCATCTGTCGTTACAATATTGGGAGATCCCAAAATTTCGGCCACTTGCGCACCACTCATGCCTGTTTTAATTTCCCCCTGCACCTTACCCACCGTCAGGCGCTCTTCGGGAATTTCTGCCTTATTGCCTCCACAACCCGATACTCCCAATGCGAGGCACAACCCTATGATTATTGGCATGGTTTTCATGGCTTTACTCCTTTTCAATTTTTTAACCATATCTTTGAAAGAACATTTTTCCGAACAGGCCAGGCATGGATGGAAACATGTAAGAGTATGGCTGCTCCCTTTACCATCTTAAAAAAACTATGGTCCTCCTGATGAAGTCGGAACTTAGCTTACCTTCCCTTCCCTTCCCTTCCCATCCCATCAATATGTTGTCTTCTATTTTTTCTCTGGTTCATCTGGCTGAATCAGAGCCAGAGGACGTTGAGAAACCAAATCGGCATAAAAGTCCTTGCCTTTCTTAATTACAAAAGTCAAAAAATAGAATTCTGAAAAAGGAAAAACGGAGAACGTTTACTGTTGAGAGCATTTCCCAAATTCCCGGGCAATTTCACCCGTTTTCAGATTCCAAAGGGGAAGGGGACCACCAATGTGTCCTGAGACAAGAAGTTGCCCATCGGGGCTAAAGGATAAAGAACGAATTGGCTGAGGCTCTGGAGGACTTAGTGTTTGAATGGGTTCGCCCGATTGCAGATCCCAAATCATGAGTTTTTCATCCGTGTATCCTCCTGAAGCCAGAAAACGCCCATCGGGACTAAAATGCATGCTCCAACTGCCACCTGGGTGGTATAGCTTTCTTTCTTCTTTTCCGCTCTCCCTATCCCATAAGAAGAGAGAGCTTTCGTCGTCAAGAAAAGATGAGGCGGCAATGGTTCTGCCATTTGGACTGAAGGCCACTGCATACACTTCACCAGGCACTTCGAAGGTGCGAATGTTTTTTCCGGTTTGAATTTCCCATACTTTAACTGTTCTGTCCGCGCTTCCAGATGCAAGTAATTTTTCGTCGGGACTGAAATCGAGGGTATTCACCATAATCCAGCTTTTATTTTTCAAAAAGGGGGAATGACAACAAAACCGTTTTACACTCGATCCAATTTTATGTGCATCCCAAAGAAGAATGGCCTCATCGTGTCCTGCCGAAGCAATATATGTCCCGGTCGCGCTATAGGCTACCGCTCGAAGACCGCCCACATGTTCATCAAATACCGCCTGTTCATGAAATAGTGGCTTGCCATTAGTTCTAGGGTGAATAGCATACATGCGCATCGTTCCGTCTCGTAGTCCAATAACGAATTTTTTTCCGTCTGGACTCCAGGCGAGGGCAAGAATGCCTGTCAGCCCACTTGAATTGCGTGGGTCATGAATAAAGCCAATCCCTTG
>DOFS01000423.1:5837-6900 GCA_003523945.1 Nitrospiraceae bacterium
TAGTACGGTTGAGAGTATGAAATGAGAGGGAGATTAAGAAAGAGGAGAATTAAACAGAGATTGAATTCCAGGAACGGTCGCTTCCCTGCACTCAATGGATATTTTTGGCTCTCAGGGTTATTTCCGCACACAATAAAATCGCTTGCCTGGTGAGGGGGTCATTTTTAATCGGCGTTGCCAACCTGGATGAGGCCCGAGGACTTCTGGCCGGTCAGATCAGCGTAAAAGTCCTTGCCTTCGTGATTGATGACAATGAAGGCCGGGAAATCTTCTACTTCGATTTTCCACACCGCTTCCATCCCGAGGTCTTCGAATTCCAGGACCTCCACTTTTTTAATGCTATGCTCGGCCAGTCGTGCGGCGGGGCCGCCGATGGAGCCGAGATAAAACCCTCCATGTTTTCCGCAGGCCTCGCGGACTTGTTTGGAGCGATTGCCTTTGGCCAGCATGACCATGCTGCCACCTGCTTCTTGAAACTGATCCACGTACGAATCCATGCGCCCGGCCGTAGTGGGACCGAACGATCCCGATGCATGGCCTTGCGGCTTTTTTGCCGGTCCGGCGTAATAGACCACATGATCTTTCAGATATTGAGGAAGGCCTTTTCCGGCATCCAATTGTTCTTTGAGCCGGGCATGAGCAATATCCCGGGCTACGATGATGGGACCGGTCAGTGAGAGACGGGTGGCGACAGGATGTTTCCGAAGTTCTGACAGAATGTCTGCCATGGGTTGGTTGAGGTTGATTGTGACGACATGGCCATCCAGGTCTTCGGCTGTCACTTCGGGAAGATATTTCGCAGGATTGGTTTCGAGCTGTTCCAGAAAGACGCCCGCCTTGGTGATTTTTCCGAGAACTTGTCGATCTGCTGAACACGAGACGCCCAAGCCGACCGGGCAGGAGGCCCCGTGTCGTGGCAAGCGGATCACTCGCACATCGTGGGCGAAGTATTTTCCGCCGAATTGGGCGCCGATGCCGGTCTCGGCGCAGAGTTGAAGAATTTGTTTCTCCAGATCCAGGTCGCGAAAGGCACGGCCCTGGGTGTTGCCTGAGGTGGGCAAAT
>DOFS01000514.1:0-1112 GCA_003523945.1 Nitrospiraceae bacterium
GATTTTAAAGAAAGGTTTTTGCATGGCTCAAAAGAAATCTGTTCGTCGCGTGTCTTCAAAACCATCTTCGAAGAAACGTTCAGTGACTATAAAAAAGACCGTGGCTTCCAAATCCTCTGCGACGAAAAGACCAGTCGTAGCTAAAAAACCTGGTATTAAGAAAGCCAAATTGGCTTCTTCAAAGGCAATTTCTGGGAAAAAGACCAATACCTCTAAAAAATCTGCCGCGAAGAAATCGCAGGCAACCACAAAGAAGACCGTGGTGAAAGCTGCTCTTAAGCCCAAAGCCAGAAAGCCCGCTGCTCAAAAACCACCAACTCTCAGTAAGAAAACGTCAGTCGCGAAGAAAAAAACCGTTTCAGGAAAGGCTTCTACTCCGAAATCAGTGGTTCCAAAGAAAGTGAGTTCGGGTTTTCAAAGGAAAATTGTGCCAGCACAAACGAAGAATCCACAGGCCCAGACTCCAAGTCGATCAGCTCCATCCCCTACCCGTCCAGCCGAGACGAAGACCAGAGTGGAATCGCTTTCTCCCACGGAACGCTATAATCTGGGTGGCCTTTTCGTCTGCGCGATTGAACGAGTAAATGATCCCGAGTTCAAGCGGCTTCGTGCCGTGCTTCGTCATTTGGATCTACCCGCGCAAGAAAAAGATAACCTCATTCGCTTGTCCCAAGGGTTCACGATTCCAAAATTGTTTGCGGATGGCGTTGGAGGAGACAAAGTCAGCCAGGCCCTGACGGACTTAATCAGGTTTGCATCGGCTGAGGGAGCCTATGAGAAGAAATGGCGTGATGAGATAAGACAGGTTGGAGTGTGGTTGGGTTACTTTCCCAAGCAGTTCGAACAGATTGAACAGAAGGTTTTGGTGAAACGGTAAGGTGGTCGTGGCTACCCTAGATCGCGGCGCCCTTCGATGGATTTGAGCAGGGTGACCTCATCGGCATATTCGATATCCATACCTACCGGTATGCCATAGGCGATGCGGGAGACCTTGACACCCAGAGGTTTTAACCGCTTGGTCAGGTAAATGGCGGTGGCCTCTCCTTCAATCGTGGGGTTGGTGGCCACGATGACTTCCTTGAATTCTCCATTCTGGACCCGGTTTTCCAGGT
>DOFS01000514.1:1203-5899 GCA_003523945.1 Nitrospiraceae bacterium
TTCTGGACCCGGTTTTCCAGGTCATGCGTGCGAATGTCGGCCGGGCCGACGCCGTCCAGGGGGGAAAGTGCCCCATAGAGCACGTGGTAGAGACCACGAAACGCTCGGCTTTGTTCAATGGCATACAGGGTACTGGGCTCTTCCACAACGAGGATGGTGGTCGTGTCCCGTTTCGGATCCAGGCAAATCTCGCAGAGGGGACCTTCGGCAATATTTCGGCATTGGGTACAGAAGGAGACCCCTTCTTTGACATCGCGAATGGCATCGGCAAGGCGAAGGGCCTCTTCTTTTTCTGTTTTCATGAGATGAAAAGCCAATCGTTGGGCAGTCTTCTGCCCAATGCCAGGCAATCGCACCAGTTCTCGGCTGAGACGAGCGACCAGCCCTTGAGGTTGGCCATTGGCTCTGGAGGGTTTTGTCGGAGTGGTTTCCAGCATGATGAACCTCGCTTGATTGTTAAAACATGCCGGGAATGCCCATCCCTCCAGTGAGGGATTTCATTTCTTCGGCCATTAGCTCTTTGGCCTTTCGCAACGCTTCATTGGAGGCGGCAACGATTAAGTCTTGCAACATGTCATGATCACCGGACTTCAGTACTTCCGGGTCGATGGTCAACTTGGTCAATTGCATGGCTCCGTTGGCTTCCACGGTCACCATTCCGCCTCCGGCTGAGGCCTCGACGGTTTTGGTGGCAGCCTCCTCTTGGATCTTTCCCATTTTTTCTTGCATGGCCTGGGCTTGTTTTAAGAGGTTACCCATATTTGAGAATGGATTTTTGGACATTAGCGGACCTCCTCGTTTCGCGGGGTTTTTTCTGCCGATACGACTTCCCCACCAAATAGTTCCAATGCTTGTTTTACCAGGGGGTGGGCTTTCACGTTTTCAATCAGATCCTGATTGTGCTCAAGTTTTTTTTTTGCTCGTAGCTCTCCGATTGATGGCGGGTATTCTTGGCCGTCTTGAAATTCAATGACTTGGACTTTTATCGGCCGGCCGGTGAATTCCTCGCATACTTGACCGATCAGTACACGATTTTCGGGTTTATCCGTTCGCCATCGAGCAATTGAATCTTTTTTGGAATATCCCAGGACGATGGAGTCTGCCGTCATGGTTACGACACTCCCCTTCTCCAGGAAGCTCCCAATATTCGGATGTTCATCAATCATGCGCTCAACCACCTGCTCCCAGTTTAGCGTAACAGATGGACCCAATGATGGTTGAGCAATCGTTTGGGAGGAGGGCTTGGAGGGTTCACCGTTTGGGGGTAAACCTTTTGTCAAAACCGGCTTCTCCGCATCTGGTGGTGTTGAGGAAGGGAACATCCGTGCGGTGCCGCCAATGGGTGTGGGACGTCTCTGGCTTGGTGGAAGCCCAGGTTTTTCTGTGGGCGTTTGGACCTTCCCGGTTTTTGCGGGAGCCGGAGTCGATCCCAAAGGTGGCAATGCTTTTGTGTGCGGAGGAGGTTGCGGCGATGTGGTGGCCTTCTGTTCAGTGGGGGTAGAGACCACGCTCATGGGATCAAGAAGGGCTGCTCGCACCACGGCGGCTTCAATCAGAAACCGTGGATGAGTGCTTCCTCGGAGTCCGTCCTCTGTTCGGGATAGGATGGCAAAAATGGCCTGTAAATAGGGTTCAGTGAGTTGTTGGGCTTGCGCGATGGTCTGATCAACCTCCTCGTCTCCCAATTCAAGAAGGGTTTGCACTTGTGGGCGTGACGGCACCACACAAGCCACCAGCAGATTCCGGCATCGCTCTAACAGTTCCCGACAATACACCCTAACATCAAAGCCTTGATCGACCAATTGACCCACGAGAGCCATAGCTTGGGCGGCCTGGTGACCTAGAATGGCGTCAATCATGAGTCGGACGAGTTCGTCAGGTACGGACCCAATCAGCATTTCCAAGTCGCTATGCTGGATGCGTTCTCCACCAAAGGAGACGGCCTGATCCAGTAGGCTCAACGCATCTCGCATGCTGCCCTCACTTGCCCGGGCCAGGGCCGATAGGCTTCGCTCTTCTACGGTCACGCCGGTTTGTGTGGCCACGTGGCGCAATTGGGTGATGATTTCTAAACGGGATATTCGTCGAAAGGTGAAGTGCTGACAGCGTGAAAGAATGGTGGCGGGAATTTTATGAACTTCCGTTGTCGCAAAAATAAAGACCGAATGACTCGGGGGTTCTTCTAAAGTTTTGAGCAGGGCATTAAAGGCCGAGTTTGAAAGCATGTGGACTTCGTCGATGATGTAGACACGGTAACTCCCATGAAACGGTGCAAATTTGACGTTTTCACGGAGTTCCCGAACATCGTCCACGCCGGTATTTGACGCTCCGTCAATCTCGATGACATCGACCGAATTGCCCCTGGTTATTTCCACGCAACTTGGGCAGGTGCCGCAGGGCTGGCTCGTGGGACCCTGTTCGCAGTTAAGGGATTTAGCCAATATGCGAGCGACGGTGGTTTTTCCGACACCCCGCATCCCGGAGAAGACATAAGCATGGGCAACTCGTTTACGGTCGATCGCATTGGTGAGCGTTTGTACGACGTGAGACTGCCCCAGCACTTCTTTGAAGGTGGTTGGACGGTATTTCCGTGCTGAAACTTGAAATTCCATAATTCGTGGTAATTCAGGAAAAGGGATTTCGTTGAGTATCCTCGAAAATTGGCTCCAGGTGCCCCCACATGGAGACCTTCCATTCTTTAAAATTAGTCGGGGCCAGGTGATCCTGCGGCACACAGACTAGCCCACGTACCGTTGCTTCCTTCCGGACCTGGCGGGGTTTGCAGGATTCTGTCGCACAGGGCCCAGCCCCTAAATGCAGTCTCAATGGTCCATCGCCTCTTGGACCGGCAAGAGAAATGGGCTGAGAATATCGTGATCCTCATGGCGGACCCAATTTGGCGGAGAGGGTGGGGTTCGAACCCACGGTACCATTGCTGGCACACGTGATTTCCAGTCACGCCGATTCGGCCGCTCTCGCACCTCTCCGCGAATGGTTATCTGGTATTGCGGCGACTGAACCTCTGATGAGGCCTTTTGTCCTTTGGAGTGGATTTGTGTCAATCCCCCATCATGTATCTATTCACCTGGGCCTGTTTGGTGAAAGGTTGCCATCTTACCATGGGGGTCTGAGGCCGACAAGCAAGTGGAGGGAATTGTTGGGGGAACAAGAAACGAAAAAGGAGAGAATACTCCTTTTGGCACCGCAATCCATATTCCCTACGCTTCGCGCCTTATCTCTCAGAGTGTTCGGGATTGAAACATCCTTTGGCGTCGGGAAGATCGATGTAGGGCGGCAAACAAATGGCCTCGAAAAAAGAGCATGAATACTGTCACAATGGGGGTGAGTCCGAGGACAACAATAAAACTCATGTCGGAGGACATTCCTAACAAAGAGAGCCACTCAGATAATACGGAAAATGGCAACGTAATCAAATGCCAGAAGTCTAACCCCCCACGTCTTCCCGCCTGACTGGACATTTGAAAGAAAAACGTCAGGCCGAAGGGGCCGAAGGCAATAGCCACGGGTAAAAACCATTCGATCCAATTTTCTACGACAAATTCGTAACTTTCCCGGACAACATCGAGGGCGGACCCGCTCCGGCTCTGGTAAATCACTTCAGGTACTGGATTGAGTAACACAAAAATTAAGAAAAATACGGCCGTGCCAATCAGTGGTTGGTAGGGATTGGTCTGAAGTCCCATTTCGAGGAATAACAAGGGAAACCACACCATAAATCCAACAGAAATAACGTCCCAGAAATATTGCCCCATACTCGGCAGAATATCCGGCCAACCCACGCGCCGCGCTCCCAGGACGGCCTGTTCCGTCAGGCTGAGGGTCGACCCAATAACAAGAGCATTGAGGGCCCCCAGGATAAATCCTCCGATCATTCCAAGCGGAGCGATGAGGGAGGTGACAAGAACGAGGCCCAGGGCAAAGGCCAGGAGGACGGGGATCAAGATCCATGCACGTGTGAAGGATTGTATCGAGGCGAGCAGGGCTTGGTAGTAAAGGCGACCTGTGGCCTGGAAGAAACTCTGCATGAGAGGAGAGGAAACTCCGCGGTTTTTACCGTTTGGCTGGAGGCGGGGATTGTATATTGATGATGTCCAGTTGTCGTTGGTCCCGGTCTTGCCTGATTTTTTGTAGCCGACTGGGACGGTTCCAGGTCCACCATTTGACCTTATCCGCAAAAGTGGGTGCCGGTGGGGTCGCGGAGCCTACCGGCGACTCTTGAAAGTCATACCCCTGATACTTGTCCTTTTTTTCCAGAAATTTCTGGTAAATATCTTGATAGAGCTGTTTTAAGTTCATATTGGTGTTACCTTACCCAACTCCCTCGAGTCGATCAAGAGGGATTATCCTTAGGCATGTTAAAAATCGCTTCGGGTGTGTTGTTTCGCTCTGAGACTCCTCATGATGCCATCTTTCTTATTCACTCTACTCCTTGGCGCTGTGGTTTGGCTGGCGGGGAACTAATTAAACAGTTCATCGCGCAATAATGTTTTTCCAGTTGATGGGGGCCATGAAACCGTAACTTCTGGTTAAGTAAAATCTATTGAAGGGTTCACCTTATTGAAAATTTTCAGGGTGTCTTGCCGATCATCTCAGATTTTGGCTACGGCCTTCTCGAGGAGCATTGTTGTGATCTAAATTTTATGATGGCCTGAAGGAGATGGACGTTTTATAATAG
>DOFS01000455.1:0-3079 GCA_003523945.1 Nitrospiraceae bacterium
AAGAGTACGGAGGGATGTCCATAGCCCAATCGGCCGAGACGGCCAAATTCAATAGTATGCCGAAGAGCGCCATTTTAACCGGGCTCGTCGATCATATTTTGACGATCGAAGAGATGTCGGAGACGCTCATGAAGTATGGAATGTATCTCTCCGGTCTCCGTGAGGGTAAAGGCCTGGACCATCTTGGTGAAGAAACGTTAAAGCGGTTGGATACGATCTGTACACTTCTGCGGCGGCACACCGGGCACGACTTTCGTCAATACCGGCGCAGCACCATTAGCCGACGGGTTCAGCGACGCATGCAGATCTTCCACATGGATTCCGTCACGCAATATCTCGAACGACTTCGGGAAAATCCGGACGAAATCCAGCAACTGTTCAAAGATCTGCTGATCGGGGTCACGCAGTTCTTCAGGGACCTGGAAGCGTTCGATGCCCTGGATCGGGACATTATCCCCAAAATCGGCCACATCAAAGGTTCAGGGGAATCCCTCAGGATTTGGGTTGCCGGCTGTTCAACGGGAGAAGAGGTCTATTCCCTGGCCATGTTAATGCATGAATATCTTTATCGTGAACATCTGGACCTTTCTGTTCAAATTTTTGCGACGGATATCGATGAACAGGCATTGGACACGGCCCGCCAGGGACGATATCCAGAAAAAATCGCCGAGCATGTGACGGCCGAGCGGCTTTCCCGGTTCTTTGAAAAGGATGGTTCCTCCTATCGGGTCGTCAAGGCCATCCGCGATGTCTGCGTGTTTTCCCTTCATAATATCGTCGCCGATCCGCCCTTTTCCCGCATGGATCTCATCTCCTGCCGGAATCTGTTGATCTACATGGATTCGGACCTTCAATATCAGGTCCTTTCTTTGTTTCATTATTCCCTGAACCGGGGAGGGTATCTGTTACTCGGCTCCTCTGAACATGCGGCGGGGCACTCAAAATTTTTCCGGTCGGTGAATAAACGGCATCGGATTTTCCAGGCCAAGGAGATCATGCATCAAATCCCGTTTGATTTACCCTTGAGAGGGCCCAAGGAAGACACGTCGGGTCAGAAACCCGCCTTTCACCATCACCCGGAAAAAAACTTTGAATTTTTCGATCGTCTGATCAGACAGGAATATGGCCCGCCCGCCGTGCTGATTGATAGAGAGAGCCATGTGCAATACATCTCCGGGCAGACCCGAGATTATCTGGAACTGCCTTCGGGCTCATTGAGCATCAACCTGATCCAGTTGGTCAGGCCGGAATTGCGTATTGCCTTGCGCTCAGGCATTTTTCAGGCGATGAAAACCGGCAAGGAGATCGTTCAGGAACATATACAGTTTTCCAAGGACAAGGTCATCCACTCTGTGGATGTCATTGTCCGGCCCATCGTCAATTCGAAGGAAAAACCGGAATGGCTGATGGTGGTGTTTCGGGAGCGGGGCCCGATCGCAACAAGCCCGACGGAACCGAAATCCCCGAGGAAGCGCTCGAATGACCATCCCCGGATCATTCGGGAATTGGAGCAGGAAAACAACTCGATCAGGGACCATTTGCAGTCGGCCGTGGAGGAACTGGAGGCCTCGAACCAGGACTTGAAAACGTCCAACGAGGAACTGCTTTCCGTGAATGAGGAATTGCAATCCTCCAACGAAGAACTGCAAACCTCCAAAGAGGAAATGCAATCCATCAATGAAGAGTTGGGAACGGTCAATGCCCAATTGGTGAGTAAGGTGGAGGAATTGGACCAGTCCCATGCAGACGTGGAAAATCTTTTTCTGACATCGGACATTGCCACGCTGTTTCTTGATTCCAAACTCGCGATCAAACACTTCACCCCTGCGGTTCAAAAAATTTTTGGGTTTCGGGATATCGACCTGGGCCGACCGGTTTCCGAATTGGCGGCATTCTTGGAGGATGAGACCTTAGTGCCGGATATTCAGGAAGTGATTCGAACCTCAATGGTCAAGGAAATGGAACGACCGTTGGGCAAGGATTCCAGGATTTATCTATCCCGAATGATTCCCTTTCGGACCCAGGACAATCTGCTAGAGGGAGTGGTCTTGACCTTTGTGGATATCACCCGGATCCGGAAGGCGGAAATCCAAGTGGCGGATTTCTCGCGCCGGCAAAATAACGTTGAGGTGATCGCAGCTTTCGGACGACTGGCGCTTCAGGAACGGGATTTGGCCAAGGTCATGGATGAATGTGTCAGGCTTCTGAGCCGCACGCTTTCGGTCGAAATGGTCAAGGTCCTGGAATTATTACCTGGCAAACAGTCCCTCCTGCTCCGGGCAGGAGTCGGCTGGAACGACGGGATTGTCGGACACGCCGTCGTAGGCGCCGGTCGAGAATCGCAAGCCGGCTATGCGCTGTTGTCCGGTGACCCGGTGGTCGTGGCGGATCTCTCTCAGGAAACCCGGTTTTCGGACCCCGCATTATTGTCCAATCATCATGTGGTCAGCGGTATGAGTTGCCTCATCCGCGATCATGAGGGCGTTCCTCACGGCGTCCTCGGTGTGCATTCCACGTCGAAAAGGTCGTTTACCGAGGAGGATGTCATATTTCTTCAAGCCATGGCGAATATTCTGGCCTACGCCGTCTACCGCACGGGTGTCGAAGCACAATTGCAGTCCATAAAAGATTCACTGGAAGGCCGCGTGGCGGAACGGACGGATGCGCTCCTACGGCACCAACACCGTATTCGGAACCTTGCTTCAGAGTTACTCCTGACCGAACAACGGGAACGTCGCCGGATTTCGAACGAATTGCACGATTATTTAGCCCAGTTATTGGTTGTCGGAAAAATAAAAGTCAGTCAGTTGCAGCAAAGCGGTGTTTCGGAACAGCAGTCTCTCTTGATCAAAGAGATGGAGGAATCACTGGATGAGGCGTTAACCTATACGCGAGATCTCATGGCACAGATCAGCCCACCCGTTTTGTATGAATACGGACTTCTGGCGGCCCTTCGTTGGTTAGCGGATAAAATGGGCCGATATGAGCTGCATGTCACGGTCACCGCTCATCCTGATGACGAGTCTATTCACCTGCCCGAATCAGCGGGGGTTATTCTGTATCAGGTTGTGAGAGAACT
>DOFS01000455.1:3202-3490 GCA_003523945.1 Nitrospiraceae bacterium
TTTAATGTAGTCAAACATGCCAAAACCGGAGAAGCCAGGGTTGAGATGACTCGTGCCTCGCCTGATATCATTAGTATTGAGGTGGTGGACCGTGGATGTGGATTCGATCTTGACTCTACCTTTGAAAAAATTGGCAAATCTCCGAAATTCGGTCTTCTGAATATGCAGGAGCGCCTGGAGGGTTTGGGGGGACAATGTGAGATTTATTCGAAAAAAGAGGAGGGCACCCGTGTCAGGATCACCATTCCCCTTTACACCCGTTTTATGGCAGACCCCGAGGCAGACCCC
>DOFS01000455.1:3630-5536 GCA_003523945.1 Nitrospiraceae bacterium
AGACCCCGAGGCAGACCCCGAGACCCACCACCATTCCGAATTTTCTCCAACTGACGTTGAGAAATCCGGCGACCTCATTCGTGTCATTCTTGCTGACGATCATCCAATATTGCGGGAAGGGTTGGCCACCCTGTTGAATGCCTGTCCCGATATACAGGTGGTCGGAGAAGCCGAGAATGGTCAAAAGGTCATCGAGCTTGTTCAGATGCTCCATCCTGATGTGGTTGTGATGGATATCAATATGCCGGTGATGAACGGCATCGAAGCCACCCGTCGCATCAAAGCCAGCCACCCGTCAATCTATATCATCGGGTTGTCCATGCATGGAGATCAAATAGTGATGAAGAACTTTTCTGAGGCTGGAGGGGACGAATATGTAACCAAAGGGGATTCCTTTAATTCCTTTGCCGAAGTCATTCGATCCAGTCAAAAGAACTATAGCTCTTCCTGAAAGCCTCACACCTGGCTTCCTCATTTCCCCTTCGGTGTTCCACAGCCATGCTGAGATGAAGACGAAGCATCAGACAAAGCCATGTTCCCGTCGAACCGGGCACAGATCCTTCGCTTCTTTCAGAATGACAATGAGAGGAGCTGGGGACGCAGTGGTCTGGGAAATCAGGAATAAAAAATAACCAGTCAGTAAAAGAGCTTCCGCCTTCGGTTTCACCTCTCAATCCAGTATGACAGAGTCACAGAGGGTGAGTGTATTATTGGTTGGTTCTCCTCTTTCAGGCATGGGGTGCGTATATCACTAGTCCAGTAAAACCCACCAGATTGTCATTCTGAACGATAGCGAAGAATTAATGTCCAGCTCGAAAGGCTCCAACGCTCAGCGAGATACATTGTGGAATTTATCCTGAGCGTCCGATTGACAGAGAGTGACCTCCCTCGTGGCAGATTATGGTGCAACATCCCTCCGAGGCCCTGTTTCCGGATCTGCCGAATAATTTGTTGACTCTCTCTCGTTTGGGCATCCATCCCCAGTGGGTAGAATGAAAATGGCAAAAAAAAGCCGGCGGAATCCGCCGGCTTTTTTCCCTGACTCTAAAGCTTAGTTCATGTCATTTGCTTTTTTCAGCATGACTGCGTGACCTTGCGGGGTGACCTCGGCTTTAATCTTGTCTCCCTCTATTAATTTTCCGGACTTTTCCGTGGATTCGTCCACATGCAATTGCACTTCTTTGCCTGTTGAATCTTTAACGGTATACAGATCCCCTTCGACAGTAAGAATTTCACCTGTAATCTCGGACCCCATAATGTTCCCTTGGGCGGATCCCATGGAGCTTTCGGAATGCTCAGGTCCGGGCTGGTTCGTGGGATCCGTGTTTGTGCCATGGTGTAATTCTGGTTCGTTCATGCTCTCCGGAGGCATTCCCATGGCGGCCGTAGATAGAAGACCGAAGCAGGCAAGGGTTAAAATTGAATTTCGCATTATTGTCATTGAAGCACCTCCTTGTTGTGAATAAACGGGAATTCATTAAAATGACCGGCTGTCCTTCTTCTTTACCTCTTATAGAGATTTCGCCGACCTGTGCATTAGACATACAGGGACACCTGGGTCATAATATTTAGAAGTACCAGCTGGATGGGAGAAAAGGCGATGGACAAAATCCGGTAATCTCACTCAAAAATATATGAAGTTCTGAGAGCTCTCAATTTCCTCTCATCATAACTCACAGATTCCCGGGACCCATGAATCAACACCCTCCCGACAATATGTCCTTATCCGTTCAATTCAGAAATGCTGGGCTATTCTTGGTGATCTTCTTGTGGGCCTGGATGGGCTCCGAAACCATCTGGGCATCAGAACGCAGTGACATTTACCTTCAGTCCCGCTCGAGTGCGGTTCTTCTGGTTTCTGTAGACCGGGAGACCAAATCACTCTCTTTTGGGACGGGTTTTTTTA
>DOFS01000620.1 GCA_003523945.1 Nitrospiraceae bacterium
TCTGGGACGAACCATTACACCGATGCTATGACGTGCTGGACGGACCACATGGCCATGATCCAGCCCCACGCCCCAATCAATTGTTCGCCGTGTCGTTGCCACACAGTCCGCTCACCTACAAGCAGCAGCATGCGGTCGTCGACTATTGCGCCCAACATCTCTACACCTCATTTGGGTTACGCAGCTTGGGGCAGGAAGATTCCCAATATGTGGGACAATATGAAGGAGATATCCGGCAGAGAGATAGAGCCTATCATCAGGGCACGGTCTGGGGGTGGCTACTGGGTCCTTTCGTGCTGGCACACTTTCGGGTCTATCACAATGCCGAAACTGCGCTGTCTCATCTTGTCCCGATGACTCATCATCTCAATGATTACGGCGTGGGAACGCTCGGCGAAATTTTTGACGGACAACCACCCTTTGCCCCGCAGGGTTGTATCGCCCAAGCCTGGACCGTCGCCGAAATCCTCCGCGCCTGGCATCTCATTCAGCCTTCCGCCCACAGAGAAACAAAAGAAAACCACACTCCCCAAAAGTAAGACTAACCTGGCATCCTTGAAGTCTCCATTAAAGTTGTCACTGAGCCCAGCCTGAAGATGCCACGGCTCAGGAAAATCCTTCGATGGACCTTGGACTTACCCTACCGAATGGCTCCAGATGACACTTTCTACAATGAGGTTCTCCCCGTTTATCTCCCTAATGTTCCTCCGTTGAAAGGGGTTGAGGGAATTTGAAGTTAATGAGTGGTTTGTCTATAGTCTGACGGTCTCGTTTCCCTGGATCGTGGCAGACCGGATGCAGAACGGACGGCCAGCGGCCGACGCACTCACGTCCGTTCCTAACACACTGGCCTTGGCTTTTTTCTGAAGCCCTCCGTACCGGCAAGAAAAATCGTACGACTCATGATCACGACAACCGGCGATAAGTGCCCGGGAACCCGACGGATCCCAAGACTGCCTTCCCGGTCGGATGACCGGATGAGGTCGGCTGCTCACATGGGTCAAACCTTCACGGTCGGATATCAACCAAAGGAGTAATTCATACGTCACAGTAATAAATACGTTCCACTCGTGTAGTCCTTGGGGGTGTGCATGGCCCTTCTTTCTCTTCTCATTGGCTTTTTCCTTGGGCCGCATCATTTATTGAACAAACGGCGCATAACTTTAGCGCTGTCAAGGCGGTGATCTATGGATAGATTATCCAAACTATCCAGATCCTTCCGAGGTTCACGATGACCCTCATCTCCACGTTACGCAGTTTGTTCATAAGACTCGCCACAAACAAGGAAGACAGTTCGCAGCTCCATGAATCCGAATCTTACACAAATTGGTGCACCCGGTTTGCCTGGGAACGTCTGACCGTCCTTTATCTTTTGGGATTGGTCGCCAACCCTGCGTTCATTGTAGCCGACGTCCTCCTCCATCGAGAGCATCTCGATGCGATTCTCGACATACGCACGATTTTGGAGTTAGGGCTTCTCGGTTGCTTTCTGCTGGTGAGATACCAACCTGCTGCAATCCCGCCACATGCGTTCTTAATCCTTTGGGTATTGATCGGCAATCTGTGCATCGTCCAGATGACGGTCGTGCTTGGCGGATTCGCCGCCCAGTATTACAACGGACTCAATCTCGTGTTCCTGGCCGCAGCGGTCATTGTGCCGGTGTCCTGGCCGAGTCATCTGATCGCTCAAGCTGGAACGCTCATGTCGTATTATGGGATGAATCTTCTCAGGACCTCCGGGACGGCGGATATCGACGCAGCCATAGGAAACTCGTTTTTTCTCGTATGGACCTGCGTCGCATTACTCTTCTCGGTTTTCCTCTACGAGCGACTGCAGCGGGCCGAATTTCAAGCGCGGATTTTTGAGCGAAGCGCCAGAGCTGAATTGGAAGCGTCTAACCAAAAACTTCTCGAACTGGATCGGTTGAAAAGTGAGTTCTTCGCAAACATCAGCCATGAAATTCGCACACCGCTCACTCTGGCTGTAGGTGCATTTAAGACTCTCTTGAAATCTTCACTAGGCGCAGAAGCCAAAGATGTGGTCCAGACCGGCTTACGGAATGCCTCCAGGCTCTTGTTCCTCATCAATGAATTGTTGGATCTGGCTAAATTCGACAGCGGTCACACCACCCCGAACAAACGATGCCTGGATTTCGCTGCGCTCGTGAACAGTGTGGTCATGAACTTTGATTCCAGCCCGACTCGTCGCATCCATGTGAAAGGCCTGATGCAACCGGTGCCCTTGGAGGCCGATCCACTCCAAATGAAGAAGATTTTGTATAATCTGCTCTCCAATGCCTTCAAGTTCAGCGATCCCCATGAGGGTCAAGTGTGGATTCGTCTCTCCTCCAAGGAACATTCCATTGAACTGGAGGTTGAAGACAACGGCATCGGCATTCCGCCCGATCAATTAGAGCGAATCTTCGACCGATTTACGCAAGTGGAAAGCAGTGCCACGAGGCGCTATGAAGGCAGCGGAATCGGATTGGCCTTAGTGAAGGAGATCGTCCTGCTGCATGGGGGAACAATTGCGGTGGAAAGCGATCCCGGCCGTGGTTCTGTGTTTACCATCACGTTGCCTCGCGGGAACGTGACCGCCGATCAGCTGCTTGCCATTCAAGATGACGAGGAGGATCGGTCCTTTCTTCCAAGACTAGCCGAAGAAGAACAGATAGACGAGGAGTCTTTCCTTTCCCCCGCTGAAAAGAAGGACGCCCCATTGGTGTTGGTGGTCGATGACAATGCCGATATGCGCGGGTACGTCAAAAAAATATTGTACAGACAATATCAGATCGTAGTAGCCAGGGACGGGGCGGAAGCCATGGAGATAGCTCAACACTTGCGTCCGGCATTGATCCTGACGGATGTCATGATGCCGAAAATGAGCGGACAGGACCTTTTGAAAGCCGTTCGAAACGACAAAACTCTTCGATCGACCCCCGTGATTTTCTTAACAGCCCGCGCTGGAATCGAAGCACGTATTGAAAGTCTGGAAGCAGGAGCCGACGATTATCTGTCCAAACCCTTCGACGAACCGGAACTCCTGGCTCGCGTCGGCAACCTGATTCGAGCACGCGCACAAGAACGGGAACTCGTACAATTACAGAAAGAAAAATTAGCCAGGTTCTTACCCCAAAATCTGGCCGACATGATCATGTCGGGCGACCACGAGGATTTCCTGAAAGGGCATCGCAGCAAAATCACCGTGCTCTTTATCGATCTTCGAGGATTCACACCCTTTACTGAAACGGTGGCTCCCGAAGAGGTGATGGCCGTCCTCCGTGAGTACCAGGCGGCGATGGGTTACCTGATCTCCCAATTTGGCGGAACGCTTGAGCGATTTGCCGGCGACGGCATCATGGTCTATTTTAACGACCCGCAGCCCTGTCCCAATCACGCCGAACAAGCGGTGCGCATGGCAATCGCCATGCGACGTGAGGTCTTTTCGTTGGAAGAGCAATGGAAGAAACGCGGCATTCCCCTCGGAGTAGGCATCGGTATTGCGACCGGATATGCAACGATCGGTGCGATCGGATTTGAAGGACGAACGGACTATGCCGCGATCGGCCCCGTCACCAATCTGGCATCCAGACTCTGCAACGAGGCCCAACACGGCCAAATCCTTGTGTCGGAACAGGTCGCATCCCTTCTTGGAAATCTGATCTCGACCGAACCGCTCGGAGAACTCGCATTGAAAGGCATTCAAAGACCCCTTTCCGTCTATCAAGTGGTTGGGGTGAACGCCTAAGCGAATGACCCCACGATTGAGAAATATCGCCAGCGCAGCCCGGAAGTGTTCGACGAGGATACCACCGCAAGAGCTATCTCAAGGATTCCTCCCTGGGAACGCTGGGAGAAATCTTTGACGGACAGCCACCGTTCACCCCGCAAGATTGCATCGCCCAAGCTTGGACCGTCGCCAAAGTCCTCCGCACCTGGCATGTCCTTCAACCTTCCGCCAACAGAGAAACAAAAGAAAACACACTCTTAAATAATTAGGCTATCCTGGCATCCTGATAGTCCCCAATAACATTGTCATTCTGAGCCTCCGGCGAAGAATCTGTGCCCAACCTGACGACACCCCCACGCAGCAAGATCCTCCCCCTCCGTGACCCTCAGGTCGTTCCTCTGGCATTGTCATTCTGAGGCCTCGCCGAAGAATCTGAGCCCAGCCACAAGATCACCTAGGCTTGAAGAAGGCCTTTTATTTGTTGACTGCTCATCTCTAAAAACGATTCTTCCTCCCTCATCCCCGACATCGTGTATCGGTGATCCATCTTTTTAAGGAAGCCTTCCTCCTACCGCAGCCTGTCCAAATATACCTTAAACCCATCTGTCCTTTTTTCTAGGGGTTGGGTATCATGCCCTGGAATTTTTCCACGAGAAAGGCATGTAATCATGGCCTACATTGAAAGCTTCATCGCTTAGATTCGCAAAAATCGTCTTCACAATGGCCACACGGTCGACGTCAAAGCAGAAAGACAAGGAGTAGAGACAATGGATTCACAATTTTGGATAACAGCCTGGAACGAAGGAAGGACAGCCTTCCACGGAGAACACTATCACGAAAAGCTGACGAAATACTTTCCTCAATTCAATCCTGGAAAGGGGCAGCGAGTACTCGTTCCCCTCTGTGGGAAATCAAAAGATCTTCTTTGGCTTCATGGGCTCAATCTTCATGTCCATGGAGTCGAATTGCATGCCCAGGCCGTGAATGACTTTTTTTCAGAAAATGGCCTCTCATCCCCTCAGATAGCCCAAGATCAAGATTTCACCCATTACACCCACGAAAATTTCATCGTCAGTTCCGGGGACTTTTTCAAACTCAATGAACACCACTCTTACGATTACATTTACGATCGGGCCGCACTCGTGGCTCTGCCAGCCCCAATGAGAAAAGGGTACGCGCAAGTTATCAAGCAATCCCTGAAGCCCGGGGGGAAATACCTTCTCATC
>DOFS01000179.1 GCA_003523945.1 Nitrospiraceae bacterium
GACTATGACATGATTGAACACGAGCAAAAGCCGTTAATAAAGATGTTTGAATTCGGTTCAAAATAATTCCTGGAGCGCTGTTCACCCTGCTCTTCCAATGTTGCCCTCAGTAGAGTGAATCGCGCACAATTGGCCTATGAGCCGTCGAACAGCCAGCCATATCCGGCAAGGATATACCTCCGCCTCACCGGTTCCCACACAGGTGGTCTCCAGCGAAGAATTTCTTCCGCCCCCACAGTCCATCAAACAAAGCCAGGTTGAGTGGCTGATCCACCAAAGCAGCACACGGCTGAGCAGCCGCCTCGGCATAAACCGGCGAGATTTTCTTAAAACCACCGGTGGAATGGCGCTGGCTTTTCTGGCCATGAACCAGGTATTTGGAAAATTCTTTGATGTGCTGAACGTTGAAGCGGCGGAACCCCAAGCGGTTCAGGCTCGCAAAGGGAACCTCCCCTTCATCTTCGATGTCCAAACCCACTACGTCAGTTCCTCCTTCAACCAGCCGGGCTGGAAAGACGGACTTCTGGGATTGCGGCGCCGTGCCAAAGAAATGGGCCTGAATCCCAAGCTCTCCGGGGATAGTGGAACAATGGAGGACCTGAGCTTGGGAAACTACATCAAAGAAGTCTTTCTGGACAGCGACACTTCTATCGGGCTCATCAGCACTCCGCCCGGCCCCTATCCATGGGAAGCCGTCGTCCCGCCCAAAGAAATGACGCACATCCGTGATGCAATTAATCGTCTCACCGCTTCCCAACGCATGCTCGCCCATGGGCTGGTCATGCCCCAGTTAGGCAAGGTCGACCTCGAGTACATGGATCAGCAAGCGGAGACGTTCAAGGTCGATGCCTGGAAATGTTATACCGGCTCGCCGCCTAAAGGCTTCGAGCATGGCTGGTGGCTAAGCGATGAAAAGATCGCCTACCCCATGCTTGAAAAAGCGCAGACCCTCAGCATCAACAATATTTGCACACACAAAGGCCTGCCGCTCGGCCCGGTGCCCGATTACAATCATCCCCGCGACATTCTTCAGGCCGCAAAAGATTTCCCCAAATTAAATTTCCTGATTTACCATTCCGGATTTTTAGGCACATCTCGCATCAATCTTGATGAAGCCAAAAAAGGTGAGATTCCCTGGACCAGCGAATTCTGCCGTTTAAAACACAAGCAACCAAAGCTGAAAAATATCTACATGGAATTGGGTTCGACATTCGGTCAACTCGTCATCACCGAACCCGTCGTCTGCGCCCACCTGCTCGGACAGATTCTTTTGGCTTTCGGTGAAGATCATCTTCTCTGGGGAACAGATTCGATTTGGTATGGCACGCCTCAATGGCAGATCGAAGCCTTCCGGCGTTTTCAGATTCCCGAAGAACTCCAGGAAAAATTCCACTATCCTGCCCTGACCAAAACACTCAAAGCCAAGGTTTTTGGTCTCAATGCGGCCAAACTATTCAACGTAGATGTCGAAGCCAAACGGAAAGATGTCCCGAAGGATTATCTCAGCCACATCAAAATGGCCTATCTGGATGAAAACCCATCCCCCAGCCACCACGCCTATGGGTGGGTAATGGCCTGATCACTAGAGAGTGACAGATTGTCCTAAATGTCAGCAAAATCAGGAAAAGTTCATACCGAGGAACAACTTGGCCAGCCTCATAATGAATCGATTGAGATGGAACAACACATCGGAAATAGCCAAACTTCCGAAGAGAACAAACAGCAAAAACTCGATCGAGAAAGAACGGTCCTACTATCACGTCTGGCTGAGATCAACTTTGAAGACACTCGCACCAAAGTTGCGTTTATATTAAATCAATATAGAACTACACGTGACTCGGATATAGCACTCACATTGAAATACTGGCAGATATTTCATCGCGATTTGCTAGGATCTAATTCCATTTCTTTTGAAAATTTCCATAAACTACCAAAGTTTACATCAATATCTAGGGCTAGAGCCAAAATTCAAAATGAGTATGGGCTTTTCCAGGCGAGTAAGGATATTTCAAAATATCGGGCAAATCTTGACAGCGAGCAGCGAGATATTCAGGTAGAGGATAAACCAGAAGATTCTTTAATTTCTATCTATTGTGATGAAAGCGGAAAAACTGGACGATATAAAATCGTTGCCAGTTTATGGATTAATGATGGGTATAGATTTATGGAGGTATGGAACGAACTTTCGAGCTGGAAAGCCGACAAGGGCATCGAAAAGGAACTTCATTTCACAAAGTTAGGGGGACAAGACATACATAATGTCGAAGAATTTTTTGAAAGAGTTCTCTGCCATTCCGATGCTCTTGGTTTTAAAGCAGTAATTTTGGATTCTCATCCAGTGCAGGGCATATCCCCAGAGGATCTCAATTTTCGTTTACATTATCAGCTAATAGTTAACGGCATCGAACATGAGGTTCAATCTGGCCGTTTTAGTTTACCCAGACGTTTTTCAATGACCAAAGACAAGGATGATGGAGCGGATAAATTGCGATTAGTTGAATTGGAGCAAAAGCTGAGAACAGACTGTCAAGCCTATTTCAATCAAAATATAATAATTGAAAAAGTTAAGGCTGAAGAATCAAATTCGAGTTTATGGATTCAGTTGGCTGATCTCTTTGCTGCAAGCATTAACAGGAAACTTAACTCTCCAGGTTCGAACTACAAGGATGAAATTGCTAATAAGGTATTATATTTATTAGGGATAAGGGACATAATGGATAAAACACAAGATTCCCATCAAGATTTTGCGACTATCCTTTGGATATAAATCCCTTAATGTTTCATTGAAGATGGAGGGAAATTACTTTTTTTGCAAATTACATTCGGCCTTTGTCTTATTCGATGAGTTCAAACCAGACTTAATAATCAAATCATGGTCGGTCGACAGTTGTTGTCAAACTCCCCATTATAGCCATCCTAAAAATCTCTGAACTTGTTCAGTCCTGGAATTGAAGGTGAGCACTATCTGACTCCATACCCCCTGACATCATAAATCCAATTCCATGAAGTCCCAACTTTCTAAAACCCCAAGTTCTAGTTGAATGTTCCAATTCAAAAGCTCGGCATTTGTGAATCGTCTCTGCTTTTGATTAAATTAAACAGTCGAGAATATCATTCTTCCTCTTACCTGTGAGGTGACCCATGCCGACACGACGGTTCTCACGGTTTTCAATTCTCTTCCTCAGCTTAGCCGGATCCTTGGGATTGAGCCTTACGGCCGTCATCGCTCATGCTCAGCTCGAAACTGAACCTCACCCAATGGATACCTTCATAAAAGGGGTTACCAATTTTTCTGAACCCACGGGTGTCCGGGGCACCGTGCGTTATATCGAAAAAGACCGTGAAACACTCTGGTTGAATTGGAAGCAACGATCGGATGCAAGACCGTTGTTCGAAACCGGATGGAAGTTCGTTCCCGGGGATGCCACCTTAGCGGTCCAACCACGGGATTCCGAACAGTGGGAAAAACTGTTAAACCTTTCGCAAGATCTGCCTCTGGAACTCATCATCCAGGACGACGGAAAAGGTCACCGCCATATTCTCTCCTACGAGGATATTTCCGGTCCGCCGAAAACTCCGCTCTAACTCCAAACCGGTATTTCTCCAGCCGCACAGATTTTTCCTGCCAGATATTAAGCCAATGGCTACATCCGGTCTTCGTCGTGGTCAATGAGGCCGGTCCAGGTTGTGATGTGTGAGAGTTCCTCCACTGAAACCCCACGCTTCTCAGCCAAGGCCGCTTTATTTCTATCAAATGCTTTCTGAGCCATTTCAGCCTTTGGTCCGAACGTAAGGACCATGTTGTTCCATTCGGCCTTATCTTCTTCAGTCAGGCTTTTCCCGTTGGATTTCACCCAGTCGGCAATCTCCGCATCCGTACCACCTTGCAACACGCGCTTTTCAATATCGGCTCCTTGAATTTCCAGTTTATCCAGTAGGTATTTGTCGAGTCCGGCCGTCAAATAATTGTAATCTTGAATTTGTCCCGCATTGCGCATACGGATTTTATCGATGAGCCGTCCGAGATGGCAAAGCCCACCGACCTGTTCTTTTGGACTGCGTGGATATTGTGCTGTGGTCATCGGTCATACTCCTTTGTGATAAATAAATCTATGAAAACGTCAAATGTGGCTCCTACGTTATACCTCGTGAGAGGCCTGAAAGGAAATGCCGGCCCAGGACCAAGCTGAGTCATATCAACGGGCTTGCACTCTCTCCAGAATCTTCTGGCAGATGGACTCTGGATAGCAGCCGGAAGGTGAGGACAAACCTAACGATGGATTCCGGTGAATGATGTCGGAAATGATAGAGGAGCTTAATCCAGCTTAGACCAACAGGAGACCGACCG